>DASZQQ010000434.1:0-14246 GCA_035549595.1 Caulobacteraceae bacterium | reverse complement strand
AAGGGCACGTGGACGTAGAGCGACACCGGGTCGGCGGCCGGCAGGGTCTCGAGCCAGCCCGCGTAGGTGTCCGCGTCGACCTGCGGCGTGAACTGCACGGCCGTGGGGTAGCTGGTGTAGCGCGGGGCCTTGCCCTCGTAGGCGGGGGCGAGCGCCAGGCGGCGCAGGTGGACCTGGTTTCGAAGCGTAAGCGTATTCATGAGGCTGTCCGGCGTTTGCGCGGCACCCTGGACCAACCGGCCCGCGGCGCCGTGATCTGGATCAACCGGCTTCAGGAACGCGGGCGCGGCGGCCCCGGGCGGTCGTCGAGCTGGTCGTTGAGGATCCGCGCGGCGTCGCCGGCCGGGTCGTCGTACTGGCCGCTCTTCACCGTCCACCAGAAGGCGCCCAGGCCCATGAGGGCCAGCATCACCGAGAACGGCGCGAGGATGAGGAGGATGCTCATGCGGGCCTCCGATCGGGGCTGGCGAGGGCGGGCGCCGGCCGCGCCGCGGCGGGGCGCGAGCGGGCAGCGAAGTTCATGCGCAGGGCGTTCAGGGTGACGACCATCGACGAGGCGCTCATGGCGATGGCCGCCACGAACGGATTGACCAGGCCGAACACCGCCGCGGGCGCGGCGACGAGGTTGTACAGCGCCGAGAGGGCGAAGTTCTCCAGCGCCCGGGCGCGCGCGGCGCGGGCGACGTCGATGGCGTCGACCACGGCCATCAGGCCCTCGCCCTCGAACACCAGGTCGGCGGCGTTCTGGCTGGCGTCGACCGCCGCGCCAGGGGCCATGGAGGCGTTCGCCTTGGCGAGGGCCGCCGCGTCGTTGAAGCCGTCGCCGACCATCAGCACCTTGTGGCCGACCGCCTTCAGCGCCTCGACCGCCTCGGCCTTCTCCAGGGCCGTGACGCCCGAGCGCCAGCGGCCGACGCCGGCGGCCTTGGCGGCGCGCGCGACGGCGCCCTCCAGGTCGCCCGACAGCACCTCGACCGAGAGGCCGCGGGCCTTCAGCGCCGCCACCGCCTCGGCCGCGTCGGGCCGCAGGGTGTCTGCAAAGGCGAGCCGGCGCGCGGCTTCGCCGTCGAAGGCGAACCAGAGTTCGGTTTCCGAACCCTGCTCGGCGCCGCCCACGAAGGTCGCTCGGCCAAGCCTGGCCGGACGCCCGCCGATGCGGCCCTCGACGCCCTGGCCGGCGACTTCGCGGACCTCGTCGGCCGCAGGCCCCGGACCGGCCGCGGCCGCGAGCGCCTTGGCCAGCGGGTGGCGCGAGGCGCGGGCGAGCGGCGCGGCGGCGGCGACCAGGTCGGCCCCGCCCTCCACCAGCCGCGGACGGCCTTCGGTGAGCACGCCGGTCTTGTCGAGGATCACGGTGTCGACCTCGGCCAGGCGCTCGAGCGCCGCGCCGGACTTCACCAGCACCTGCTTGCGGAACAGCCGCCCGCTGGCGGCGATCTGCACCGCCGGCACGGCGAGGCCGAGCGCGCACGGGCAGGTGATGATCAGCACGGCGGCGGCGCGCATCAGCGCCTCGCGCGGGCCGAGCCCCAGGGCCCAGACGCCGACGAAGGTCGCCGCGGCCAGGGAGTGAACCACCGGCACGTAGATCGACGCCGCCTTGTCGGCGAGCCGGACATAGGCCGACTTCGACTGCGCGCCGGCCTCCATCAGCCGGGCGATGGCGGCGACGGCGGAGTCTTCCGAGCGCGCGCGGGCGGTGACGACGAGGCGGCCGTCGAGGTTCAGCGCGCCGGCGTGCAGCCGGCTGCCGGCGGCGACCCGCTCGGGGGCGGTCTCGCCGGAGATCAGGGCGTTGTCGATCGAGGAGGCGCCCTCCTCGACCACGGCGTCGACCGGAACGCGTTCGCCGGGCGCGATGGCGAGGCGGTCGCCGACCAGCACCTCGGCGACCGGCACGCCGCGCTCCACGCCGGCCTCGTCCAGCCGCCGGGCGACCGGCGCCTGGAGCGCCAGCAGGTCCCGCGCGGCGCCCTGGGCGCGCGAGCGCAGGCGATGGTCGAGCCAGCGGCCGATCAGCAGCAGGAAGAGCAAGCTGACGGCGGCGTCGAAGTAGGCGTGGCGACCGCCCTGGAACGTCTCCAGGAAGCTGACCACCAGGGTCAGGATCACCCCGATCGAGATCGGCACGTCCATGTTGGCGCGGCCGCGCCTCAGCGAGGCCCAGGCCGACTGGAAGAACGGCAGGCCGGCGTAGAGCGCGCACGGCGTCGCGATCAGGGCCGAGAACCAGTACATCACCGTGCGGGTGGCCGGCTCCAGCTCCTGGCCGAACAGGCCCGCCCACACCGGCACCGAGAACATCATCACATTGCCGACGCCGAAGCCGGCGACGCCGAGCGCCAGGGTCAGGCGCCGGCCCTCGCGGTCCTCCGCCGCCTTGGCCTCGGCCGGGTCGAACGGCACGGCGCGGTAGCCGAGGTCGTCGAGGGCGTGGATCACCCGTGCCGGATCGCCGACGGCGCCCTTGAAGGTGACGGTGAGCTTCTTGGTGGTGAGGTTCAGCCGCGCGGCCTCGACGCCAGGCACGGCGCCGACGCCCTTCTCGATCTTGGCCATGCACGCGGCGCAGCGCGCGCCTGGGGTCAGGAGCTCGATCGTCGCCTGGCCGGACGCGGTGTGGCCGACGAAGCCCGACAGGTCCGCGGCGACGTCGCTCATGGCAGCACCAGCCTCCGCTCGGCCAGCATCATGTGGCCGGCCTCGTCGTGGGCGGTGACGTCCATGTCCCAGGCGCCGGCGAGGGCGCCGGCCTTGCCGACATAGACCCCGGGCGAGGTCTCGGCGAAGGTCACGACCTTGCGGCCCTCCTCGGTCGCCGGCCGCTGCAGCAGGGCCGAGATGTGCAGGCCCTTCAGCGGCGCGCCGGCGCGGTCGAAGGCGTCGACGCGCAGGGCGCCGCCGACCAGACCGGCGGTCATCCGCCAGCCGAGCGCTTCCTGGGCCCGGTGCTGGGCCAGGGCCTTGTTGTAGGCCAGGCCGTCCTCGTAGGGCGTGACCGAGGTCTCGCCCGGGAAGGTGTGGTAGGCCTCGACGATGAAGAGGGTGTTCACCCCGATCACGACGCCGAAGAACAGCACGAAGCCGACGAGGACATGCCAGCCGCGGATGACGAGGCGGGATGCGGCGCGGGCGGGCGTGGCGGCGGAGGTCATTGCGGGTTCGCGGCTCCCGAGAGGAACACCGAGCGCTTGTCGGCGCTGATGGCGCCGGCGCGGATCTGGAAGGTCACCGGCACGCTGGGCGCGGTCAGGCTGGACGCCGGGGCGGTGACGAACACGCGCAGCGAGCCGACCTGGTCGGCGTCCACGGTCATGGTGGCCGCGCCGTCGACGACCGTCTCGCCCGGCGCGCGCAGGTCGTAGCCCGGCAGGCCCTTCAGGCTGACGGTGAAGGTCTGGCGCTGGAAGGTGCGGTTGGCGACCTTCAGGGTGTAGCCGTCGCGCACCGAGCCGTCGTGCAGGCGCACGAAGGTCGGGTTGCGGTCTCGAAGCACGTCGAACACCACCGGGCTGCGCGTCGAGAGGCCCCACAGCATCAGGCCGGTGACCAGGGCCAGGGCGACGCCGTAGTAGATCGTCCGGCTACGGACGAAACGGTGCTTCGACTCCACGCCGCAGGCGCGCGCGTCGACCTGGTGGTCGGTGTCGTAGGCGATCAGGCCCTTGGGGCGGCCGACCTTCTCCATGATCTCGTCGCAGGCGTCGATGCACAGGCCGCAGTTGATGCACTCGATCTGCGCCCCGTCGCGGATGTCGATGCCCATCGGGCAGACCACCACGCACTGGTTGCAGTCGATGCAGTCGCCGCGGCCTTCCCACGGCTCGTTCTTCTTGTGCGGCCCGCGCGGCTCGCCGCGGTCCTTGCGGTAGGTGACCTGCAGCGAGTGCTCGTCGAGCATGGCCCCCTGGATGCGGGGCCAGGGGCACAGGTAGGTGCAGACCTGCTCGCGCATGGTGCCGGCCAGCAGGTAGGTGGTGGCGGTCAGCACCGCGGCCGAGACGTAGGCCGTGAGCGGGCCCTGGCCGATGAACAGCGTCTTCCACAGCGTCGGCGCGTCGTGGAAATAGAACACCCAGGCGCCGCCGGTGGCCGCGGCGATGGCGATCCAGGTCAGGTGCTTGCCGCCCTTGCGCCACAGCTTGTCGAGGCTCATCGGCGAGGCGTCGAGCTTCATGCGCGCGTTGCGATCGCCCTCGAACAGGCGCTCGACGGCGATGTAGAGGTCGGTCCACACCGTCTGCGGGCAGGCGTAGCCGCACCACAGGCGCCCGAACAGGGCCGTGGTCAGGAACAGGGCGAGCGCGGCCATCACCAGGAGGCCGGTGATGAAGTACACCTCCTGCGGCCACAGCTGGATGAAGAAGAAGTAGAACCGCCGGCCGGTGAAGTCGACCAGCACCGCCTGCTGCGGCAGGCCCTCGGGCCGGTGCCACCGGATCCAGGGCGTCGCGTAGTAGACGCCCAGGGTGAGGATCAGCAGCGCCCACTTGATCGTCCGCCAGCGGCCGTGGGCCAGCTTCGGATAGATCTGGGTGCGCTTCTTGTAGAGGCCGGGACCGGCTTCGCCCTTGGCGCGGGCGGCGGCGGCCACGGAGACCGGGGCCTGGCCCCCGGTCTCCTCGGGCTTCTTCCGGCGTTCGATGACGGTGGTCATGACTTTACTCGAAGCTGCCCCGCTGGAGCGTTGCGGACGACGGCGCTACTGGCCGCCACCCGCGTTGACGTGGACGTAGACCGCCAGCGCCTTGATGGTGTTGGCGTCGTAGCGGTGGCCCCAGGCCGGCATGACGCCGCCGCGGCCGTACCAGATCTGGTCGTGGATCGAGGCGCGGTCCGAGCCGTACAGCCAGTCGCGGTCGGTCAGGTTCGGCGCGCCGAACTGCTGGTTCCCGTGGCCGGTCGGGCCGTGGCACGAGGCGCAGTTGGCGGCGAACACCGGCGCGGCGCGCTGGACGGCGGCCGGGTCGGCCTTGCGGCCGGACAGGGCGACCACGTACTCGGTCAGGTCGCTGACCTGGGCCGGCTGCAGGATCTGGTCCTTGCCGAACGAAGGCATCTGCGACTGGCGCGTGTTCGGATCGTCCGCCCGCACGCCCCAGGTCAGGGTGCGCTGGATGTCCTGCAGCGAGCCGCCCCACAGCCAGACGTCGTCACGGATGTTCGGGTAGCCCTTGGCCCCCGTGCCGCCGGTGCCGTGGCAGGTGGCGCAGTTGTCGCCGAAGATCGACTGGCCCACCGCCAGGGCGTAGGCCTGGAGCTTGGGATCCTTCTCGATCTGCTCGAGCGAGGCGTTGGTCAGCTGGTTCGCCTCGGCGGCCCGCTGGGCCTTCAGGGCTTTCAGGTCGAGCGCCACCTGGGCGCGGTCGGACTTGCCGAGGATCCCGGGCAGGTAGCCGGTGATTCCGGGCCAGGACGGCATCAGCACCCAGTAGCCGATGGCGAAGACGATGGTGGCGTAGAAGATGATCAGCCACCACCGGGGCAGCGGCGTGTCGAGCTCCTTGATGCCGTCCCACTCGTGGCCGGTCGTCTCGGTGCCCGAGATATGGTCGGTCTCGCGATGCGTGCTCATTGTTGTCCTTCAAGCCTCCTCGTCGAGGGGCAGGCGGGCCGCGCGCTGGAACTCGTCGCGCTTGCGCGGCCACATCGCGTAGGCGACTCCGCCCAGGAAAATCAGGAAGAAGTAGACGGCGCCGCCCTGCTGGGCGATGCGGGCCATGGTTTCGTAGGTCATGGCGCTCACCGCTCGTTTTCAGGCTTGTCGGCCTTGTAGGTGGAGAAATCCACCAGGGTGCCGAGCATCTGCAGGTAGGCGATCAGGGCGTCCATTTCGGTCACCCGGTTGGGGTCGCCGTCGAAGTCGCGCACGTTGACCTTCGGGCCGTAGTGGCTCTTCAGGCCGCGCGATCCGGCCGTCGGGTCGGCCTGCGCCCGCAGGTCGTCCTCGGCCGCGGCGATCTCGGCGTCCGTGTACGGCACGCCGACGCGGCGCATCGTCCGCAGCTTGTCGCCGATGTCGCGGTAGTCGAGGTCCTTGTCCGCCAGGAAGGCGTACGGAGGCATCACCGATTCCGGCACCACCGAGCGCGGATTGAACAGGTGGTCGCGGTGCCAGGCGTCCGAGTACTTGCCGCCGACCCGCGCCAGGTCGGGCCCGGTGCGCTTGGAGCCCCACTGGAACGGGTGGTCGTACATGCTCTCGGCCGCGAGGCTGTAGTGGCCGTAGCGTTCCACCTCGTCGCGCAGGGGACGGATCATCTGCGAGTGGCAAAGGTAGCAGCCCTCGCGGATGTAGATGTCGCGTCCTTCCAGCTCGAGCGGGGTGTACGGGCGCATGCCGTCCACCTTCTCGATCGTGCTCTCCAGGTAGAAGAGCGGGGCGATCTCGACGAGGCCGCCGATCGAGACGACGATGACGATGGCGATCAGCAGGAGCAGCGAATGCCGCTCGAGCTTGCCGTGGTTTGAGAAGATACCGGTGGTCATCGCCCCTTACTCCGCGGCCATGGCCAGCGGCGCGGGGACCGCGTTGGCCGGGTGGGTGGCGCTTTCGGAGGCCGGCAGCCGCACGGTGCGCCACAGGTTGTAGATCATGATGAAGAGGCCGCTGAGGTACATCGCGCCCCCGATCATCCGGATGACGTTCTCCGGATGCTTGGCCGCGACGGTCTCGACGAAGGAGTAGGCCAGGAAGCCCTGCGGCGTGTATTCGCGCCACATCAGGCCTTCCATGATGCCGGAGACCCACATCGCGGCGATGTAGAGCAGGATGCCGGTGGTGGCGATCCAGAAGTGCCACTCGACCAGGGTGTTGGAGTACAGCCGGTCCTTCTTCCACAGCCACGGCACCATGCAGTAGATGCAGCCGAAGGTGACGAAGCCGACCCAGCCCAGCGCGCCGGAGTGCACGTGGCCGATGGTCCAGTCGGTGTAGTGGGAGAGCGCGTTGACCGCGCGGACCGACATCACCGGGCCCTCGAAGGTCGACATGCCGTAGAAGGCCAGCGACACGATCAGCATCCGGATCACCGGATCGGTGCGCAGCTTGTCCCAGGCGCCCGACAGGGTCATCAGGCCGTTGATCATGCCGCCCCAGGACGGCATCCACAGCATCACCGAGAAGGTCATGCCCAGCGTCTGCGTCCACTGCGGCAGCGCCGTGTAGTGCAGGTGGTGCGGGCCGGCCCAGATGTAGATGAAGATCAGCGCCCAGAAGTGCACGATCGACAGCCGGTACGAATAGATCGGCCGCTCGGCGCGCTTGGGGATGAAGTAGTACATCATCGCCAGGAAGCCGGCGGTCAGGAAGAAGCCGACGGCGTTGTGGCCGTACCACCACTGCACCAGGGCGCTCTGCACGCCCGACCACACCTCGTAGCTCCTGTGGTTCAGGAAGCTGACCGGCAGGGCGGCGTTGTTGACCAGGTGCAGGATGGCGATGGTGACGATGAAGGCCAGGTAGAACCAGTTGGCCACGTAGATGTGCGGCTCGGTGCGCTTCCAGATCGTGCCCAGGAAGGTCAGCAGGTAGGCGACCCAGACGATCGTCAGCCACAGGTCCGTCAGCCACTCGGGCTCGGCGTATTCCTGGCTCTGGGTGATGCCCACGAGGTAGCCGAGGCCGGCCAGGACGATGAACAGCTGGTAGCCCCAGAACACGAACCACGGCAGCATGCCGCCGAAGAGGCGCGCCTTGCAGGTCCGCTGGACGACCCAGAACGAGGTCGCGATCAGGGCGTTGCCGCCGAAGGCGAAGATCACCGCCGAGGTGTGCAGCGGCCGCAGCCGGCCGAAGTTCAGGAAGCCGAACTGCGGGAAGTACAGCTGGTTCGGGAACGACAGCTGGCCGGCGATGATGACGCCGACGAGCATGCCGGCCGCGCCCCAGAACATGGTCGCGATGACGCCGGCCTTGATGACGTTGTCCGAATAGCGGCTCTGGTCGGCCTTCATGCCGCCGCCGAACACGCCCCCGGTGAGGACGAAGGCGCCGATCGTGAAGGCGGCCGAGAAGATGTAGCCCTGGAACTGGAACAGGGGATCCTTCGACGCCGCGGTGGCGATGATGGAGACGAGCGCGAGCAGCGATGTCGCGATCAACAATGCGACGGCGTCGGCGGGTGCGCCGCGCCGTTCTGCGGTTATGGTCGTCATGGTGACGGGCCCCGACCTTACGTTTGTGCGCCGCACGATTGTCACGCGGGCGCGGGCGGGGCCTTGCGTTAGATCAAGGCGCGGCTTGACGCCGGCGGGCAATCTGACCCCGATTGCAGGGGCGGATTGTCGCACTGCAACAGAAGTGGCGAGACGTCAGCCATGCGTAGAGACCGCGACAGCCGCAACGCTTCCGGGGTGATGACGGGCTTCGCCGTCGCCGCCGGCGGGGCCGCCTGGTTCTGGACCTTGATGTCCCCGATCTGGGAAGCGGCGCGCTTCGGCCCGATCTGCGGCCACGGGGCGGCGCTCGTCGCCCACTGCCCGTCCTGCTACGCCGCCCTCGCCCTGGTCGCAGCCGGCCTTGCCGCCGCCGCCCACAGCGCCCTGACGCCGCAGCGCGCGCCGGTGCGGGTGCGCCGCTAGCTCGTGGAACGCGGCCAAGCCGCATTTCTCTGAACCACGAAATACACGAAACCACACGAAAGGCTTGGCCGCGGCGCGTAGGTCAGGCTCGGCCCCTTTCGTGCCCTTTCGTGTATTTCGTGGTTCGAAATGACAGCGGCTTCGCCGCCCTGCGCGGCTTCAGGGGACCAGCACCGCCGCGCCCTGCAGGCGCCCTTCGCGCAGGTCGGCGAGGGCGCGGTTGGCGTCTTCGAGGGGGTAGGTCGTCACCGAGGTCTTCACCCCAACCTTCGGGGCCACGTCCAGGAAGGCGTGGGCGTCGGCGCGGGTGAGGTTGGCCACCGACACCAGCTCGCGCTCGCCCCACAGCAGGTCGTAGGCGAAGCTCGGGATGTCGCTCATGTGGATGCCGCCGCAGACGACGCGCCCGCCCTTGCGCACCGCCTTCAGCGCCGCCGGCACGGTGGCCCCGACCGGGGCGTAGAGGATCGCCGCGTCCAGCGGCTCGGGCGGCGCCTCGTCGGAGCCGCCGGCCCACTCGGCGCCGAGCTCGCGGGCGAAGGCCTGGGCGGCCGTATCGCCTGGCCGGGTGAAGGCGAACACCCGCCGTCCCTGCCACAGCGCCACCTGGGCGACGATGTGCGCCGCCGCGCCGAAGCCGTAGAGGCCGAGGGTCTTCGCCTCGCCGGCGAACACCAGGGTGCGCCAGCCGATCAGGCCCGCGCACATCAGCGGCGCCGTCGCGGCGGGGGCCGCCGTCTCCAGCGGATAGACGAAGCGGGCGTCGGCGACCACGTGGCTCGCGAAGCCGCCGTCGCGCGTGTAGCCGGTGAACTGCGGCGCATCGCACAGGTTCTCGCGGCCCATGCGGCAGAACCGGCAGACGCCGCAGGCGCGGCCGAGCCAGCCGAGACCGACGGTCTGGCCGAGACTGACGCCCTCGGCGCCGGGCCCCAGCGCCTCGACGACGCCCACCACCTCGTGACCGGGCACGATCGGGGTGCGGACGTCGGGCAGCTCGCCGTCGACCACGTGCAGGTCGGTGCGGCAGACGCCGCAGGCCAGCACCCTCAGGCGCGCCTCGCCCGGGCCGGGCTGCGGGTCGGGCCGCTCGACCAGGCGCAGCGGCGCGCCGACGGCCTGGAGCGCCATCGCCCTCATGCCGGCGCGGCCTGCGGCTGGAGATCGATCGCCATGTGCACGTGGGCCGCGTCCTCGGCCGCTTCCGGCCGGAAGCCGAGATCGCGCGAGACGGCCAGCATGCGCGCATTGTGCCGCGCCACCTGGCCCCAGATGCGCTTCAGCCCCCGCTTGCGCCCGTAGTCGACGACCCGCTGCAGCAGGACGTGGCCGAGGCCGTTGTGCTGGCGGTCGGTGCGGACCATCAGGGCGAACTCGGCCTCGATCCCGTCCGGATCGGCGGCGAGGCGTGAGACGCCGAGGATGTCGCCGCCCGGCGAGACCGCCACCAGGGCCATCTCGCGGTCGTAGTCGATCTGCGACAGGCGTCCGGCCAACGCAGCCGGCAGATGGCGCATGCCGCCTTCGAACCGCAGGCGCACGTCCTCCGGCGCGCTCTTCTCGACGAGGTCGACGAGGCCTTGCGCGTCCGACGGCAGGATCGGCCGCACGGTCAGGGCCTCGCCGCCGATCTCGATGGCCTCTGTGAGCCCCTGCGGATAGGGCGCGATCGCCGGCCGGCGCCGGGCCGCCTCGGCCGCCGTGGTCACGCGGATGCGCGCGTCGAGGGCCAGGACGCCGTGCTCGTCGGCCAGCAGCGGGTTGATGTCGAGCTCGACCACCTGCGGCAGGTCCACCGCCAGGCGCGAGAGGCGGATCAGGGTGTCGGCGACGGCGGCCACGTCCGCGGCCGGCAGGTCGCGGTAGGCGCCGAGCAGCCGGGCGATGCGGGTGCGCCCGATCATGTCGCGCGCCAGGTGGTCGTTCAGCGGCGGCAAGCCGATGGTGCGGTCGGCCAGCAGCTCCACCGCCGTGCCGCCGGCGCCGAACAGGACCACGGGACCGAACGTCGGATCGACGCTGAGGCCGGCCAGGAGTTCGCGCGCGTGCGGCCGGGCGGCCATCGCCTGGACCATGAACCCGGCGAGCCGGGCCTTGGGCGCCGCGGCCTTCACCCGCTCCAGCATGGCCGCCGCGGCGGCCTCGACGTCCTTGGGCCCGGAAAGGCCGAGCATCACGCCGCCGACGTCGGACTTGTGGGTGATGTCGGGCGACAGGATCTTCAGCGCCACCGGCCCGCCGATCGCCTCGGCGATGCGGCCCGCCTCGGCGGGGTCCGCCGCCTCCAGCGTCTCGGCGATCTCGACGCCGTAGGCCTTCAGCACCGCCTTGGCCTCGGGGTCGGTGAGCAGGGTGCGGCCCTCGGCCAGCACCTTGTCGACCACGCCCTGCGCGGCCGCGGCGTCGGCCGGCGGCATGGCGGCGGGAATCTCGGTCAGCAGGGCCTGGTTCCGGGCGTGGTCGGCCAGGTGCATGAAGGCCCGGGCCGCCTCGTCCGGCGTCTCGTGCGTGGGAATGCCGTTCTGTGCGAACAGGACCCGGCCGTCCGCCGCGTGCGTCTGGCCGAGCCAGGCCGTCAGAACCGCGGGCCGCGGCTGGCGCGCCGACACCGCGTCGACGACGGCGCGCGCCGCGTCGGTGGAGTCGGCCACGGCGGTGGGGCAGTTCAGGACGAGGAGGGCGTCGGCCCCTGGATCGGCCAGCACCGTCTCGATGGCCTTGCGGTAACGCTCGGGCGTCGCGTCGCCGAGGATGTCGACCGGGTCGCCCTTGGACCAGGCCTTCGGCAGGAAGGCGTTCAGGGCCGCGAGGGTGTCAGGCGACAGTTCGGCCAGGCACCCGCCGCGGACCTCCAGCGAATCGACCGCCATCACCCCGGCGCCGCCGCCGTTGGTGACGATGGCCAGGCGCTCGCCGCGCACGCGGATGCCGGAGGTCAGGGTGGTGACCGCGTCGAACAGCTCGCGCAGCTCGTAGACCCGCAGCAGGCCGGCCCGCCGGAAGGCGGCGTCGTAGACGAGGTCGGCCCCCGCCAGGGCGCCCGTGTGCGACATCGCCGCCTTGGCCCCGGCGGCGCTGCGGCCGGCCTTGATCACGGCGACCGGCTTGGTTCGCCCGGCCATGCGGGCGGCGGACATGAACTTGCGCGCCTCGGTGATGCTCTCGACGTAGAGCAGGACCGCGCGGGTCTGGGCGTCCAGGGCCAGGGCGTCGAGCACGTCGCCGAAGTCGACGTCGGCCATGTCGCCCAGGGTGATGATGCGCGAGAAGCCGTAGCCGCGCGCGTCGGCCCAATCCAGGGCGGCCGCGGCGACGGCGCCGGACTGGGCCACGAGGGCCAGACCTCCGGCTCTTGGCCGCGTCGCCGCGAAGCTGGCGTTGAGGCCGATCGCCGGCGACATCACGCCCAGGCAGTTAGGCCCGACGATGCGCAGGAGATGCGGCCGCGCCGCGTCCAGCATCGCCTGCTTCAGGTCCGCCCCGTCGCCGCCGGCCTCGCCGAAGCCGGCGCTGATGACCACCGCCGCGCGGCAGCCCCGGCCGGCCAGTTCGGCGATCAGGCCCGGCACGGTCGGCGGCGGGGTGGCGATCACGGCGAGGTCCGGCGCGGCCGGCAGGTCGGCGACGCTGCGGTAGGCGAAGGTCGAGCCGATGGCGTCGGCGTCGGGATGCACCGGCATCACCGCGCCCTGGAAGCCGCCCTCGAGCAGGTTGCGGGCGAGGACGGCGCCGACCGAGCCCTCGCGGCGGCTGGCGCCGATCAGGGCGATGCGCTGAGGGGAGAAGAGGGCGTCGAGGTTGCGGGTGCTCATGAACGCTCACGGACATCGGCCGGCGCCGCCGCGGGCGCCGGCCGCTTCAACTTACAGAAACCCCGTGACGGTTCGCCAGCGGGGCGAGCCGGTCAGTGGCTCAGGAGCACATAGGCCTGGTCCTGGTGCAGCAGGTCGTGCGTGACGCCGCCGAACACCCACTCGCCGAGCCGCGTATGGCCGTAGCCGCCGCAGACGATCAGGTCGGCGCCGCAGAGGCTGGCGTGGCGCAGGATCTGGTGCCCGTCGCCCTCGGGCGTGACCGCGACCTCGGCGCGGGCGGAGACGCCGTGCCGGGCGAGGGCGGCGACCACGTCGCCGGTGCGGATGGCGGCGTCCTCTGCGTCGTCCTCGTGGCAGAGCTCGAGCACCACCACCGTCTCGGCGCGGCGGAAGAAGGGCATGGCGTCGGCCATGGCGCGACGCGCTTCGCGGCTGTCCTTCCACGCCAGCAGCACGGTCTTGCCCGACAGCGGCGGCGGATCCTTGGGCGTGATCAGCACCGGCCGGCCGGCGGCGATCACCAGGCGGCCAAGGTCGATGAAGCGGTAGGGGTCGTTCTGGTCGGTCCGCATGTGGCCGCCCACGATCAGGTCGGCGCCGCGGGCCGCGGCGGCCAGGGCGTCGCCCGGAATCCGCATGCCGGAGCACCAAAGCGGCTTCTTCGAGAGACTGTGCGTGCGCGAATTGTAGAGGGCGTGCGCGTCCTTGAGGTTCTTCTCGACGGTCTCGCGCATGGCCACCACCCACTCGCCGGACATGGTCCCGGTGGGATCGGCGAAGGGGGCCGGCGACAGGGCCTCGGCGCCGACGCCGATCAGGGTGGCGTCGAAGGCGTCGGCGAGATCGCGGGCGACCTGGA
Organism: Caulobacteraceae bacterium; assembly: GCA_035549595.1. Taxonomy (GTDB): domain Bacteria; phylum Pseudomonadota; class Alphaproteobacteria; order Caulobacterales; family Caulobacteraceae; genus Acaudatibacter. The sequence goes on along the minus strand of DASZQQ010000434.1, from coordinate 989 downwards.
GGCGCGCTTCGCCCTCCGGCGTCGCCTGCACGTGCGTCATGATCGAAGCGAAGGTCACGGCGTCTTGCTCCTCTTGGTCCATTCCCCGTTTCGGGTTCGCGCCTTGGTAAGCCCCCTGCGGCGCCTGCGACATTCGGGGCGGCGCCCTAAGGGCTGTTCCGGAGGGCCGTCAGCCGCCGGCGAACTTCGCCGCCCGGTCGCGCACGCGCTGGAGCAGGGCCTCGACGGCGTCGCGGCGGATGCCCGGCACGATGCCGCCAAAGTGCACGTGGTCGGCCACGGCCAGGCCGCACATCTCGCCAAGGTGATGGTCGAAGGCCGTGGCCAGCATCCGCACCGCCCCGGTCTCCTCGACCCAGCGGTCGGGGGCGCCGGACGAGGTGAAGCTGATCAGGCTGCGCCCGATCAGCAGCGGCTCCGTGCCGCCGGCGATCGAACCGAAGCCGAAGCCGTGGGCGAACACGCGGTCGACGTAGCCCTTCAGGATCGCTGGCGGGGCGTTGAACCACAGCGGATAGACCAGGACGAAGACGCGCGCGTCGGCGAGCAGGGCGCGCTCGGCGACCACGTCGGCCCGCGGCGCATGGCCCGCGGTCCAGGGCAGCTCGTCGGCGTGCAGGCAGGGATCGAAGCCCAGGCGATAGAGATCGCGCACCACCGCCTCGCCGCCGCCGGCCGTGACGGCCTCGGCGTAGGCCCGGGCCACCGCGGCGTTGAAGCTGTCGGCGTCGGGGTGGGCCAGGATGACGGCGTGCTTCATGGTGGCTCTCCGGATCGCCTCAGCTAGGACAGGGCGAGCGATCCCGGCCTTGATTCAGGTCACGGCGGCCGGGCCTGTCGCAAGTCATTTTCGACCGCAACTGCGGGGGAGTTCCGATGCTCAAGGCCAGGCCGCTGGGGCTGGACAGCTACCGGGAGAACGTCGTCGTGCTGTCGCGCGACAGCGAGGCCCTGCGTCCCGAGCGCCTGGCCGGCGAGCGGCGCGTCGA
>DASZQQ010000433.1:0-7012 GCA_035549595.1 Caulobacteraceae bacterium | reverse complement strand
TAGGCGATCAGGTTGATCCGGTCCTGGCCCGGCTTCACCCCGATGAAGGTCATCTTGGTGCCGTCCACCACCTTCTGCGGCGAGTGGATGAACTCGTAGAGGTGCTCGAAGTCCCACTTGCCGATCTTGGCGCCGTAGGCCTTCATCGCCGGCGAGTAGTTGGCCGCGAAGGCCGGGCTGGTGCCGGGCGTGCGGCCGAGGACGCCGAACAGGCTGGGCGCGGACGGGCCGGGCGCGCCACCCGGGTCGAAGCTGTGGCAGCTCTTGCACTTGTCGCTGACCGCCTGGCCGGCGGCCTTGTCGGCGGTCGGCAGCACCGTGCCCCAGTCGGGCGGCAGGTCCGCCTGCGCCGCGCCGCCGCCGGAGGACGCCTCGAGGGCGCTGACGTCGATGGCGTAGCCGGGGGTCTTCGGCGGAGACTTCTCGAACAGCATCGGGGGGACGACGGCCAGGCCTGCAATCACCAACGCCGTCGCAAGTCCCGCGCCGGCGATCTTGTTGAAGGTCAGGTCGCTCATCCGAACTTCGGCCCCTAGCTGTCCACGCGAGGACGACGTGACGCCACGCCGCAACCCCGCCCCTTATTGCGCCCGCGTCTCTTACACGCTACCGCCGCCCGCGCAACCGGCCATTAGGCTGCTTCAGCTTGGCGGCCCGGACCCGCGCCAATTCGTCGCCCCACCCATGAATCCGATCGTCCTCATTCCCGCCCGCATGGCCGCCAGCCGCTTGCCCGGCAAGCCTCTCGCCGAGATCGAGGGGGCGCCGATGATCGTTCGCGTGCTGCGCTGCGCCCAGGCCGCGGCCATCGGTCCGGTGGCGGTGGCCGCGGGAGATCCGGAGATCGCCGAGGCGGTGATTCGCGCCGGCGGGCGGGCCGTGCTCACCGATCCGGACCTGCCGTCGGGGTCCGACCGCATCCTGGCCGCCCTCGCCGAGCTCGATCCCGAGGGCCGCCACGACGCGGTGATCAACCTGCAGGGCGACATGCCGTTCGTGGCGCCCTCGATCCTGACCGCCTGCGCCGGCCTGCTGGCCGGGGAACCCGCCTGCGACATCGCCACCGTGGTCGCGCCCGAAGCCTCCCCGGCCGACCGGACCAATCCGGACGTGGTCAAGGCGATCGTCAGCCTGGCCGAAGGCGCGTCTGCGGGACGGGCGCTCTATTTCACCCGCTCCACGCTCTACGGCGAGGGCCCGGTGCTCAGGCACATCGGCATCTACGGCTATCGCCGCGCGGCGCTCGAGGCGTTCAACGCCGCCCCGCCCTCGCCGCTGGAGCGGCGCGAGCGTCTGGAGCAGCTGCGCGCCCTCGAGCTCGGCCTTTCCATCCACGCCGCCGTCGCCGAAGCCGCCCCGATCTCCGTCGACACCCCCGCCGACCTGGAGGCCGCTCGCGCCTTCGCGCGCGAGCATCCCTGAAAGATGACGACCATGACCCAGCGACCCAAGATCGCCTTCCAGGGCGAGCCCGGCGCCAACAGCGACGAGGCCTGCCGCACCCACTTCCCCACCTACGAGCCGGTCCCCTACGCCACCTTCGAGGACGCCTTCGAGGCGGTGAAGACCGGCGTCTGCGAGCTGGGCATGATCCCGGTCGAGAACTCGATCATGGGCCGGGTGACCGACGTGCATCACCTGCTGCCGATGTCGGGCCTTCGCATCATCGGCGAGCGGTTCAAGCCGATCCACTTCCAGCTGATGGCCATGCCGGGCGCCAGCCTCGGCGACATCAAAACCGTGGTTTCGATGCCGTTCGCGCTTGGCCAGTGCCGGCGCTTCGTGCGCCAGCTGGGCGTTTCCACCGAGGCCGCCGGCGACACCGCCGCCTCGGCGCGCATCGTCGCCGAATACGGCGACAAGACCCACGCCGGCATCGCCCCGGCGCTGGCCGCCGAGATCTACGGCCTCGACATCCTCGCGCGCGACATCGAGGACGAGGCGCACAACACCACCCGCTTCGTGGTCCTGACGGCCGAGGAGAGCCCGCCCTGGCCGGAGCCCGGCAAGCCGGCGATCACCGCCTTCACCTTCCGCGTCCGCAACCTGCCGGCGGCGCTCTACAAGGCGCTCGGCGGCTTCGCCACCAACGGCGTCAACATGACCAAGCTGGAGAGCTACATGGAGAACGGCGCCTTCACGGCGACCTTCTTCTACGCCGAGGTCGACAGCCGCCCCGACGACCCGGCCGTGGTCCGCGCCTTCGAGGAACTGGGCTTCTTCTCCGACCACTTCGAGATCCTGGGCGTCTTCGAAGCCGACCCCTTCCGCGACACCGCGGCGAGCTGACGTGGCTATACCGGCCGGCGCGCGAGCGACCGGCCGGCGTTGCGATTTGGACCACGAAGCACACCAAGCACACGAAGGGGCGCCGGTAAGGGCCGCGCGCAGCGCGACAAGACCTCCGCGCAGCGGCTCTGCTCGCACAGTCCCCTTCGCGCTCTTCGCGTCCTTCGCGGTGAGCCTTCCAGCGTCGATGCAGGCGACGGGCTCTCGGATCGGACCGCGAAGAGCGCGAAGAGCGCGAAGGGATACGAAGCTATCGGCTCGGCGCTGCGGAGCGGTAGGCAGACGCGCTACGCGCGCCGATGCCCGGACCCCTTCGTGTGCTTGGTGTGCTTCGTGGTCCACATGACGGCGCCGGACGACGGCTTCGCCGTTTCCGGCTGGATCGCATTGTGGGAAGGCTAGGCGAAGGAGCCGAGGGGAGCCTTCAGATGCCGGATTCGCCGCTGACCCATTCCATCCTGACGCCGGCGCTCACGCTGGTGATCTGGTCGCTCGTGACCTGGGCGGCGATGGTCGCCACGCGGCTGCCGGCCATGAGCGCGGCGAAGATCGCGCCGCAGAAGGCCCGGCACACGTCGGACCTGACGGTGCTGCCCTCGCCGGCGCGCGACATCGCCGACAACTACAACCACCTGATGGAGCAGCCGACGATCTTCTATGCCCTGGTGTTCTACACCTACCTGGCGGGCGGGCAGGACAGGACCTCGATCGTGCTCGCCTGGGCCTACGCCGCGATCCGCGTGGTCCACAGCCTGGTGCAGTGGACCGTCAATGTGGTGGCCGTGCGCTTCTGGCTTTTCGTCCTCTCGACCCTGGTCCTCATTGCGCTCGCCATGAAGGACGCGGTGGCGCTGTTCCACTAGGAGGCCGCGCGCCCCCTCGCTTTCGCGAGGGAGCGCGGAAGGGGAGTCAGTCCGGCTCCATCGGCCCCGAGAGGGCCGCTTCGGCCACCGCGTCGGGGGCCTTGGCCGGCTCCAGGGCCGCGGCCACGGCGTCGTCGACCTTCTCCAGCCAGATGAAGTCCAGCTTGTCGCGCGCCTCGGCGGGGATGTCGTCGTAGTCGCGGCGGTTGCGGGCCGGCAGCATCACGCGGGTGACGCCGGCCGTGGCCGCGGCCACCACCTTCTCCTTGATCCCGCCCACCGGCAGCACCAGGCCGCGCAGGGAGATCTCGCCGGTCATGGCCGTGTCCGAGCGGACGTTGCGCCCGGTCATCAGCGATGTCAGGGCGGTGAACATCGCCACCCCGGCGCTCGGCCCGTCCTTGGGCGTGGCCCCGGCCGGGACGTGGACGTGGATGTCGATCTTGTCGAAGTCGGCCGGGTCGACGCCGAGCGCCGGTCCTTGCGTCTTCACCAGCGACAGGGCGGCCTGGACGCTCTCGCGCATCACCTCGCCGAGCTGGCCGGTGAGGATCAGCTTGCCGTGGCCGGGGGTCCTGGCCGCCTCGATGAACAGGATGTCGCCGCCGACCGGGGTCCAGGCCAGGCCCGTGGCGACGCCGGGGACGGCCGTGCGCATGGCCATCTCGTTCTCGAACCGCACGGGCCCGAGGATCGGCTCGACGTCCGCCTCGTCGATGCGGACGTGCCCGGCCTTGCCCTCGGCGATGCGCATGGCCGCGTTCCTGAGCGCCCGGCCGATCTCGCGCTCCAGCGAGCGCACGCCGGCCTCGCGGGTGTAGGCGTCGATGATCCGGGTCAGGGCCGCGTCGGTGACCTCGGCCTGCTCGGCCTTCAGGCCGTTGGCCTCGAGCTGGCGGCGGACGAGGTAGCGCCGCGCGATCTGCAGCTTCTCGCCGCCGGTGTAGCCGGCCAGGGAGATGATCTCCATGCGGTCGCGCAGGGGCCCCGGCACCGTCTCCAGCATGTTGGCGGTGGCGATGAACACCACCTTGGAGAGGTCGAAGGGCACGGCCAGGTAGTTGTCGCGGAAGGTCGAGTTCTGCTCGGGGTCGAGCACCTCCAGCATGGCCGCGGACGGGTCGCCGTGGACGCCGGCGCCCATCTTGTCGATCTCGTCCAGCATCATCACGCAGTCGCGCGAGCCGGCCTTGCGCAGGCCCTGGACGATGTTGCCCGGCAGGGCGCCGACATAGGTGCGCCGGTGGCCGCGGATCTCGGCCTCGTCGTGCACGCCGCCCAGGGACACGCGCACGAACTTGCGGCCGAGCGCGCGGGCGATCGACTGGCCGAGCGAGGTCTTGCCGACGCCGGGGGGGCCGACGAAGCACAGGATCGGCGCCTTGCCCTCGGGGGCGAGCTTGCGCACCGCCAGGTACTCGAGGATGCGGGTCTTGATCTTCTCGAGGCCATAGTGGTCCTCGTCGAGGATCTTGCGCGCCTCGGCGATGTCGATCGGCGCCGGCGCCTCGGCCCTCCAGGGCAGCTCCAGCAGCCAGTCGAGGTAGGTGCGGATCATGCCGTGCTCGGCCGCCGCCTCGGGCGTGCGCTGCAGCCGGCGCAGCTCCTTCCTGGCCTGGGTCTCGACCTCCTCGGGCATGCCGGCCTTGTCGATGGCCGCGGCCAGGTCGGCGATCTCGGCGCCGCCGCCTTCGTCCTCGCCCAGCTCGCGCTGGATGGTGGCCATCTGCTCGCGCAGCAGCGCCTCGCGCTGGCGCTGCGAGAGGGCCGCCTGGGTCTGGGCGCCGATGTCGCGCGACAGGCGCAGCACCTGGGCGCGGTGGGTCAGGTGGCGCAGCACCTTGTCGAGGCGCGGGATCAGCTCGATCGTCTCGAGCACGTCCTGCTTCTCGGCCGCAGTGGCGTCCATGTAGGCCGCGGCCATGTCGGCCAGGGCCCCCGGCGAGGCGATGCTCTCGACCGTCCGCCGCAGCTCCTGCGGGACCTGCGGCAACAGGTCGAGGATCTCCAGCGACTGCTGGCGCAGGTTCAGGAACCGCGCCTCGACCTCGGGGCTCGTGTCGCCCGGCTCGGGCAGGTGCAGGCCGCGCACCACCGGGAACGGGTAGCCGGCCAGGTGCTCGGTGATGCGGAAGCGCTGCACGCCCTGGCAGATCAGGTGGTGTTCGCCCTCGCCGGTGACGTAGCGCAGGATGTTGGCGACGACGCCGACGTCGTGCAGGTCGGCCGGGCCCGGCTGCTCGACCGCCGGGTCGCGCTGCAGGACGATGACGATCTGGCGCTGTTCGCGCACGGCGGCCTGGGCCGCGGCGATCGAGGCCGGCCGGCCGATGGTGAACGGCGAGACGATCTCGGGGAACAGCACCGCGCTGCGCATCGGGATGACGATGAACGCGTCGGTCGGCGGCGTCGGCTGCGGGCGGCTCTCGGGCGCCTTGGCGGCGCCTTCGGGCGGTTGCGCCGGGGGCGGGGTGGCGGTGTCGGCCATGGCGGGTTGCTCGGTCATGATCAGGCGGCCTTTCTCAGGCTGACCAGCAGGCAGCCGTCGACGGCGCGATGGGCGATCTGGTCGTAGCGGCCGGCGGGCAGGGGCACGCGGCGCTCGAAGCGCCCCTGCGGCAGCTCCAGGCGGTGGATGACGGCGGTGCGCAGGGCGTCGGGAAGGGCGCGCTGGCCGGCGATGACGAGGCAGGCGCCGTCGAGGGCGAGGCTGACCTCGCTTTCGCGCACGCCCGGCAGGGCGGCGATGATCAGCACCTCGCGGTCGCTCTCCAGCACGTCGACCGGCGGGGTCCAGGTGGGCGCCTCGCGCACCGAGCGCACAGGCTGGAAGGCGCCCTGCCGGAGCCGTTCGGCCCTGGCGAGGATGTCGAGGGCCTGGCCCCACATCCATTCGCGCGGATCGTCAGCAGCCATGGATCGTTCGCCTCCTCGGGACTTCAAAGACGGCCGCGCCGGCGCAAGTTCCTCGCCGCTCGCAGCCCGCGTCCGAAACGCTGGTGTTCGGCCCTTAGGTGGGGACCGGCTGCCGCAACGCTAGGGCAGGGGCCGGCGCGCGGCCTTGAGGCGGATCAAGCGCCCTTTCTCTTCCCCCGCGCATGTGGGGGAAGTGTCCGGCTCGTCCCCCCGGCCCCGAGCCGGGGGGACCGCGGATGAAGGGGGAAGTGAGAAGGGACCGTTCCATATGCGGCGTGCCGCCGAGGGTGGACGATCCCTCCTCGCATGGATGGTGAGGGTGTAGCCTCGCTTCATGTGGCGCTGGCAGCGACGCCTGAACCTCTGGATCAATCTCGCCCTGGCGCTGGCGGGCGCCGCGGCGGTGCTGGCCGGTCTGGCCGTCGCCTCGGCGCGGTGGTGGTACGTCAGCCTGCCGGTGCTGATCGCGGCCGGCGGCGGGATCTGGTGGGGCCTGGGGCCGGCCAGGGACGCCGCCCCCGGGGGCGAGCCGATGCCGCCGCTCCTGCGGCTCGGCCTTACCCTCGTGCTGCTGGCGGCGGCGGTCGTTGGCCTGGCCCTGGCGGCAGTGATCGTCGGCTGGCTGGCCGATCTCTGGTACGTCGCCGTGCCGGTCGCGATCGCCTTCGCCGTGCTGATCTGGCTGGCGCTGAAGCCCGAAAAGCCCAAGTCCGCGCCCAAGCCCCCCGACATCGTCCGCTGAGGCCACGCGCGGGGTTGCGCTCGGCGGCGCTTGGCTTAAAGCGCGCGCTGACTTTTCCCGAGGGACCCCGATGAGCGCCGACAAGCCCGTGAAGAAGGTCGTCCTCGCCTACTCCGGCGGGCTCGACACCTCGATCATCCTGAAGTGGCTGCAGGAGACCTATGCCTGCGAGGTGGTGACCTTCACCGCCGACCTGGGCCAG
>DASZQQ010000432.1:0-3054 GCA_035549595.1 Caulobacteraceae bacterium | reverse complement strand
CGGCCTCGCGACCGGGCGCGCCGAGGGGGCCAGGGTCGCGAACGCCGCCGCGCCCACCAGGCCCAGCCTCAGCCCCAGGACGCCCAGCGCGATGCGCCCAGGACCCGCGGTTTCACGGCGCGCGGCGCGGGCGCGGTCCTCCGCGCCCTGCAGATCCTCGCTGATCGACGCACTCATTTCTCGAACGCCCCAGAGTCCCGCAGGCCCCGGCGGGCCCGTCTATTAACCAAACGTTAATGCTTCTCTCTGGCGCCCTAGCATAGGGAGTGACCCCAATCAATTGGGATCGCCACGGTATCGCGTAGGAAACATAAGCATCCTATGGTGAACAGCTTGTCCAGGCACAGTTCTTGCTTAGGATGGGTGGTGTCGAGAGGGTGATATGAAGGCCAAAAAGGGTTTCTCTCCGCGAGAGAATCTTGCCCGACTAATTCGATGGAGCGCCGGGTTGAGAGGGCCGCGCCTCGTGGTGGCGGTCTCGGCCCTGGGCCTGGCGCTGTTCCTGGCCTGGGCCGCGTTCGCGCCGATCGAGGAGGTCGCGCGCGCCCAGGGCAAGGTCATCCCGTCCAGCAAGGGGCAGATCATCCAGAGCTCGGAGCCGGCGACCGTGCGCGCCATTCTGGTGCGGCCGGGCCAGCGGGTGAGCCGCGGCGAGCTGCTGGTGCGCATGGACGATACGGAATCGTCCTCGCAGCTGGGCCAGATCCAGGCCGAGAACCGCTCGCTGACCGCCCGCGCCGCCCGCCTCGACCAGGAGGCCCAGGGCCAGGCTTACAACTGCCCCCCCGAGGTGCGCGCCGCCTCGCCGGACGCCTGCGCCAACGAGGCGCAGCTGCAGGCCGTGCGCGCCCAGGCGCTGGCCTCGAAGCGGACGGCGGCGATGGCGACGGTGGAGCAGCGCCGGCGCGATCTCGCCGAGGCGCAGGCGACCTCGGCTTCGCTGCGCAACAGCCTCGCCCTGGCGCAGAAGCAGGTCGAGATGCTCGAGCCGCTCGCCGCCAAGGCGATCGTGCCGCAGACCGAGCTGTTGCAGGCCCGGCGTGACTTGTCGGACATCCAGGGGCGTCTCGCCGCTTCCGAGCAGGCCGCATCGCGCGCCCAGGCCGGCATCGCCGAGGCCCAGGCCCAGGCGTCGGAGACCGTCTACCAGTTCCGCCAGGAGGCGATGGACGAGGCCAACCAGATCAACGCCAAGCTGGCGGTGATCCGCGAGTCCAGCCGCGGCGCCGAGGGCAAGCTCGACCGCACCGAACTGCGCTCGCCCGTGGAGGGGGTCGTCAACGACGTCCAGATCACGACGTTGGGCGGCTTCGTGAACGCCGGCCAGAAGCTGATGGAGATCGTGCCCGTCGGCGAGAAGCTGCTGGTGGAAGCGAGGGTCAAGCCCAGCGACATCGCCTTCATCCGCGTCGGCCAGCCGGCCATGGTCAAGGTCACGGCCTACGACTTCTCGATCTACGGCGGCATCCCGGGCCGCGTCGTCCAGGTGTCCGCGGACAGCATCTACGACGAGCAGGCCAAGGAGGCCTATTTCGCGGTCATCGTCGAGACCAGCCGGGCGTTCCTGACCTCAGGCGGCCGGCGCCTGCCGATCTCGCCGGGCATGATCTGCACCGCCGACATCATCACCGGCCGCAAGAGCATCCTCGACTACCTGCTCAAGCCGGTGCTCAAGGCCAACTCGGAGGCGTTGCGCGAACGATGAACATCCGCGTCAAGCCCGCCGCCGTCGAAGCGCCGCCGTCCGACCGGCGCGTCGAGCCGCAGTTCAAGGTCGTCAGCCTGGGCGGCGAGAGGAAGGCCTTCCGCCTGGAGGGCGTCTTCTGGACGGCCATGGAGACCATCGCCCGGCTGAACCGCCGCTCGCTGCCGGCCGAGATCGCCGCCACCCTGGCCAAGGCCGGGCCGGGCTCGAACCAGAGCGCCTATCTGCGCGCCCGCTGCGCGGCCGACCTGCTCGACCTGTGGAGCGTCGCCGAGGCCCGCAGCGCCGCGCCGGCCTGGGACCGGGTGATCGACACCATGCCCTGCGCCGCCTTCGTGGCCAGCCGCACGGGACGGGTGCTGAAGCTGAACGCGGCGATGGTCGCGCTGCTGGCGCGCAAGGACGTGGCCGCCTCGAACGAGGTCCCGCCGGGCCTCGAGCTGGCCGCCCAGGTCGCCGCGCGCCTGAAGGACGGCGACGAGGACACGATCGTCTGCAACGCCGTCTTCCGCCAGGGCGAGCGCCGCGCGGTGGTGCGCGCGCGGCTGGTCAACGCCGGGCCCGACGCGCGCTCGATGGTCCTTGGCTTCGCCGACGACGCCGCCTGACAGCGCCGGCCGGCAGGCCGCGTCGCCTACTGGCCCGACTGGCGCGCCTCGATGGCCGCCAGCGCCGACATCCGAGGGACGTCGGCCGAGGCCATGATGACCGGGCTCGTCGTCGGCGCCTGGCGGCGATAGCCGTGCAGCCACTCGCGTCCGGCGCTGAACGTCATGATCGGCCGATAGTCCTGCGTCGTCTCGGCCGGCGCGATGTCGCGGCCCGCGCTGTCGAGGATCCACCAGCGGCCATCGGCGCGCACGGCGAGCAGGGCGTGATCGGCCCGGCGGACCAGGTCGCGGACGATGACGAGGTAGAGGTCGTCGCTGCGGAAGCCCAGGGTCTGGAGCATCTGCATCTTGGCGATGGCGTAGTCCTCGCAGTCGCCGCGGCCTGACGTCAGCGTCTCGGCCGCCGTCGCCCAGTAGTCCATCACGCCGTAGGTCTCCACGTCGGAGGCGGGGGCGACGGCGCCGTTCACCCAGGCGTTGACCAGCCGCAGCTGGCCGACCTCGGACAGGCCGCGCGCCCGCTGCAGGACGCCGGTCCAGGGACCGCCCGTGGCCGGCAGGCGGCTGGCGGAGACGCGACGCCACTGGGCGTCTTCGGAGGTGTGGGCCACGGCCAGGGCCACGGTGCCGAACAGGTTGGGGGAGGAGTCGAGCGGCGCCGCCGGCTGGATCCGGCGGAGCACCGCCGGCGCCATCGGTGTCAGGCCGGCGTCCGCCTCGCGCACGATCGAGGCCGGC
>DASZQQ010000431.1:0-9083 GCA_035549595.1 Caulobacteraceae bacterium | reverse complement strand
CCCGGCGGCAGGATCACCCACGGATGGCGGCGGCTGTCGTAGACGGAGACGCTGGGGGGCGGGAACGACGGGTCGGCGAAGGCGCCGACGGCGACGCTGACCGAGCGGTCCTCATAGCCTTCCTCGGTGTGGAAAAGGCTCGTGCCGCACACCGGGCAGAAGCGGAAGCGGAACCGCGACCCGTGATCGCCGGTGCGCACGTACTCGGTGGCCTTCCCGGTCACCCGCCAGGGCGGGCGGAAGCTGGCCAGGGCGGCGAAGACGCTGCCGGTGCGGCGCTGGCAGGCCAGGCAATGGCAGAGGCCGACGCCGCGCGGCTCGCCCTCGACCTCGATCGCCAGCTGGCCGCAGGAACAGGACGCGGTCCGTGTGGTCATGCCTCGCCTCCGTCAGTCGCGTGGCTTGCGGCCCAGGGTGTAGCCGGCGCGCAGCGTCTCATGGAACGGCCCGGCGCCATGTTCCGTCAGCAGGGCGCGCCTGACGGACGCCTCGAAGTCGCCGCGGCGGCCCGCCAGGGCGCCCGGCGAACACACCGAGGTCGAGCTCAGGTAGCCGAGGATCGCCGCGAGCGACCAGGCGTGCGGTTCGGAAAAGTCCTGGCTGGCCACGGCCTCGAAACCGGCCGCCCGCAGCACCCGCTCGAACCCCTCGACGGCCGGCTCGGCGCCAGGCGCGGCCTGGACCCAGCCCTCGGGCATGAAGGCCCGGGCCGTTTCGGCCACCGTCCGCTGCCAGGGCTCGCGCCCGTCCAGCAGCCCCTCGGTCCCGAGCGTGGCGAAGCCGCCGCCAGGCTTCAGCCAGGCCAGCGCCCTGGCGGCCACGCGCCCCTGGTCCAGCCGATGGAACGCCTCGCCCACCGTGACGAGGTCGACCGAAGTGGGCGCCAGCTCCAGGTCCTCGGCGCCGCCGACACGCCACTCGACATGGGCGACGCCTCGCCGCTCCGCCTCGCGCCGCCCGACGGCGACCATCTCGGGCTCCAGGTCGACGGCGATCACCGTCTCGAACGCCGCCGCCAGGTCGAGCGCCACGCGCCCCGGACCGCACGCCAGGTCGACGAGCACGGCGCCGGTAGGCGGCGGCGCCGCCCGCGCCACGAGGTCCCCCAGCAGCGAGGCAGGGTAGGCCGGCCGCCAGCGCAGATAGGCCTCGGCCGTGCCGGCGAACGCCTCGGGTCGAAGATTAGGGGGCGTGGTCATCTTGCAGGGATGGCGGTGCTGTCAGTCCAAAGGCAACCTGTCTCCAGTCAGTCGCAAAAAGGCTAGCCGACAGTGCACGCCGGCGCCTTCGCTTCGGAATGCCCCCCAATTGGGATTGCTGCCAAACCTACGGCCGGCAGAACTCCTATGGCCGAAACCGGAGGGGGAGGGGGCGTGAAGCACGCTATCGTTTTTGGAGCGGTTTTTCCGGGGGCGGTGATCCGCCAGGCCGTGTGGCTGTCTGCCGGTTCCGGCTCAGCCTGCGCGACGTCGAGGAGCTTTTTGCGATGGCCGTCGGGGCGCAGGCCTACTCGCAAGAAGACGCCGAACATTGGCGAAGTCCGCACAGGGCGGGATGCCGATAGGCCCCTGCATCTCGCCCACTCGCCTCCGAGCCCGGAACGGCCGCAAGCGAGGGGTAATTCGAACTCAACGATCTTGTGAAAGTGTCGCGGTTCTGCCGCCTCTAGGCGCGGTGCGGGGACTGGGCGATGACGCGGGCGTGTGAGGGCTGCCGAAACGGCGAAGAATTGGACTTCCCTTTCACGATGGCGTTTCAGCCGATTGTGGACCTCCGCACTGGAACGCCCTTTGCCTACGAAGCTCTGGTTCGAGGCGTAGACGGCGAGGGAGCGGGCACGATCCTGCAACTCGTCGATGAAAAGAACCGCTACGCCTTCGACCAACAGTGCCGGGTCAAGGCCATTGAAATGGCCTCAGATCTTGGCTTAAGCGAGACCGGCGCGCGCTTGTCGATCAATTTCATGCCAAACGCTGTGTATGAGCCGCGGGCATGCATCCGGCTTACGCTTGCGACGGCTTTGCGAACCGGGTTTCCGACGAACCGGATCATTTTTGAGTTCACCGAGGATGAAGAACTGGACGTCGCCCATGTGACGAACATTCTCCGCGCCTACAAGGCCATGGGCTTCATGACGGCGATCGATGATTTCGGCGCAGGTCACGCCGGTCTAAAGCTCCTGGCGAGATTCCAACCAGACATCGTCAAGCTGGATATGGATCTGATCCGAGACGTTGATAGTGTCAACGTCAAGCAAGGGATCATTCGCCACCTGCTTCGGCTGCTGGAAGATTTGGACATTCAACTGCTATGCGAGGGCGTTGAGACGCCGGACGAACTCGCCACTCTGGCAGAACTCGGCGTGCGCCATGTGCAGGGCTATCTGATAGCCCGACCGGGGCTGGCGCAACTTCCAAAGGTCAATTTAGGCGCCTTGAAAGCTGCGCCGATCGCGGCGGTCGTCTAGTCAACTCCCTGAACACATCGCGCGCTCACAGCTCAGCTGCGGCCGGGGGCGTCTGGACGGGGGCTGGCAGGCTAATGGCAACCTGTCTCCGGTTGAGCGCAGTAGCCCCAAACCCGACCGAGGTTCAGGCCATGACCGAGCGCCAGGCCTCCAGCGCGGCGGCCCGTCTCTCTTTGTAGACTTTGCGGCAGACGAGGTGGCGCTCCCGGGCGAAGTGGTTGTGGACTGAGCCGTGCGCAGCGGCGAACTTCTGAAGGGTCTTCATCCGGCGAAATCGCAGCTCTCGCCGCCCACCTTCACGTAGACCTCATCGAGATGCCACCGCCAGTGGGTGTACTGGCGCATGTGCTGGACCCGCTTCCTGCGGCCCTGAGGCAGGCGATTGGCAGGAGGCGGCGTGGGTTTCGCGGCGGACAGGTCGGGCCGCTTCCGCGGGTTAGCCGCTCAGCCTCGGAGGGAGCACGATTGACAAGAAGGATGGCGGTGACGGAGGGATTCGAACCCTCGGTACGTTGTTACACGTACAACGGTTTAGCAAACCGCCGCCTTCAGCCACTCGGCCACGTCACCAGTCGCGTTTTGGTCGGGTCGCGCCCGTTCCCCGGAAGGGGGCTTTCTCTTAGCGTAATTCGGCGCCCGAGCAAGACGCAGTTGCTGCGGGCGGCCTTCCCGCGCGCCGGCGCCGCCCCCTATGCTGGCCGCAAGGGAGGATCGGGATGACGATCACGCGCACGGCTTTCGATGGCCTGATGCGGCTCTATGGCCGGGAGCGGCCGGAGTTCGTGAGCTTCGACGAGGGGACGCCGGCCCTGCCGACGCGGTTCGTGGCGGACGAGGCCGCCGCGGCGGCGCTGGCGGCGGGGGCGACGGTGGCGGCGGACCTCTGGCGGCTGCGCTCGGGCGAGGGGCAGCAGGTGCGGGTCGCGACACGGGAGGCGGCGGCCGGCCTCGGCAGTTTCACCTGGCAGCGCTTCGCCGATCCGGCACAGGCGCCGCCGGCGCGGGGCGCTGACCCGTACATGCAGACCGCCGCGCACGGCTTCAAGGCGACCGGCGACGGGCGGCACGTGTTCCTGCACCCGAGTTTCCCGCCGGGGGTGTCGCGGGTGCTGAAGGCGCTGGACTGCGAGGACAGTCCCGAGGCCGTGGCGGCGGCCTGCGCGGCGCGGACGGCGCAGGACATCGAAGACGCGGTGGCCGCCGAGCGCGGCTGCGCGGCCATGGTGCGCACGCCCGAGGAATGGGACGCCTCGGAGCAGGGCAGGGCGCTGGCCGCCCGGCCCGTGGTCGAGGTGATCAAGATCGGCGAGAGCGCCCCCGAACCTCTGCCGGCCGGCGGCGAGGCGGCCTTAAGCGGCGTGCGGGTGCTGGACCTGACGCGCGTGCTGGCCGGGCCGACCTGCGCGCGCACCCTGGCGCAGTACGGGGCCGACGTTCTTTATCTGGCCTCGCCGCACCTGCCGGCGGCGCAGGCGTTCGTGGCCGACACCAACCACGGCAAGCTCTCCGCCTGGCTGGAGCTGGACAGCGAGGGCGGGGGCGAGATCCTGGCCGAGCTCGTGCGTGGCGCGGACGTGTTCTCCCAGGGCTACCGCACCGGTTCGCTGGAGCGCCAGGGGTTCGGGCCGCTGGAGCTGGCGCGGCTGCGGCCCGGCCTCGTCTACGTCTCGATCAACTGCTACGGCCACGAGGGCCCCTGGCGCGGGCGGGCCGGCTGGGAGCAGCTGGCCCAGACCGTCACCGGCATGGCCCACGTCCACGGCGGCGAGGAGGGGCCCAGGCTGCAGCCGGCGGCGGTCACCGACTACACCACCGGCTTCCTGGCCGCGTTCGGCGCCCTCGTGGCCCTGCACCACCGCGCGCTCTGGGGCGGCAGCTACCTGGTGCGGGTGTCGCTGTGCCAGACCGGCATGTGGATCCGCGGCCTCGGCATCGAGGGCCCCGAGCGCCTGGCCCGGGTCGAGCCGTTGACGGAGGACGAGGTCGCCGGCTGGTCGGTGACCAGCCAGACCGGCTTCGGCGAGATGCGCCACCTGCGGCCGGCGGTGACCATGGACTCGACGCCGGCGCGCTGGACGCGGCCTGTCGTCAGGCTGGGGACGCACCCGGCGGCTTGGCCCCGCTAGCGCCTTCAGCGAAAGTGGGAACCGGTTTCGCGCCCGGAAGGCGCGTCAACGCCTAGGGATCGAGAGAGCCGACGATCGACGCGCGTTGCGACAGCTCGATCCAGTTGCCGTCCGGATCGCGGACCATGGAGATGCGAGCGGTCGTGCCGAGGGTCACCGGGGCCACGGCCTCGCGGCCGCCGTGCTCCAGCACGCGGGCATGCTCCTCGTCGACCTTGAACACCTGGAAGGTGATGTAGCGCCAACCCGGACCGGCCATGACCGCGTCGGCCGGCGCGTCGTCCGA
Source organism: Caulobacteraceae bacterium (assembly GCA_035549595.1). GTDB lineage: Bacteria > Pseudomonadota > Alphaproteobacteria > Caulobacterales > Caulobacteraceae > Acaudatibacter. Next base: position 4,204 of record DASZQQ010000431.1, on the reverse strand, counting down.
CTGCTCGACCAGGATCAGGGTCTCGCCGGCGCGGAAGGCGGCGCCGCCCGCGTAGCGTTCCTCCGTCAATCCAAGGGCTTCGGTGTAGAACCTGCGGTGGGCTGCGATGTCGCGGACGGCGAGGCGAATGCCGATCTGGCCTATGCCCAGGTGGCCGGGCGGGACCAGGGTGACGCGGTTGCCCTCGGGGTCGGCCATGGCCTTGGGCGCGGTCAGGCCGGGGCGCGCGATCAGCAGCTCGCGGTAGCCGGACGGCGGATTGTCTGGCAGCGGATCGGCGTATTCGTTGATCTTCAGCACCGAGCCCAGGGCGTCGTGGCGGTGCTGCTTCTGGCCCTTGCGGATCGGCAGCAGGTGGTCGAACGGCACGCCCGCCTCGTCCTGCCAGAACCTCAGCATCGGCTCGATGCGGTTGGTGGAAAGGCCGATGTCGACCCGGGGCTTGGCCAGCTGCATGGCGCGTCCTTCGAGATTTCCTGCGGTTGTCATTCTTCGCTACGCTCTGCATGACATTCAAACGAGCGTATGAACAGGGAGGCGACCCATGAAGGCCGCGGTCTATTACGAGAACGGCGATCCCAGCGTCCTGAAGTACGAGGACGTCCCCGATCCGGTCTGCCACCCGAAGGGCATCCTGGTCCGCGTCGAGGCGGTCAGCATCGAGGGCGGCGACACCTTGAACCGCCTGCGCGGCCCCCTGGTCACGCACCCGCACATCGTCGGTTACCAGGCCGGCGGCGAGGTGATCGAGGTCGGCTCGGAAGTCACCGACTTCAAGGTCGGCGACAAGGTCGCCACCAGCGGCGCCTTCGGCTCGCACGCCGAGCTGCGCAGCGTCCCGGCCCGCAGCGCCTGGCACGTGCCGGCCGGCTTCGACGTCAAGAAGGCGTCGGTCATGCCGGTCGCGTTCGGCACCGCCGACGACTGCCTGTTCGAGTTCGGCCACCTGAAGGCCGGGGAGACGGTGCTGGTCCAGGCCGGGGCCAGCGGCGTGGGCGTGGCGGCGATCCAGCTCGCCAAGCGCGCCGGCGCCACGGTGTTCGCCACCGCCTCCAGCGACGAGCGCCTGGAGAAGCTGAAGCGCTTCGGCCTCGACCACGGCATCAACTACAGGACCCACGACGTGGTCCGCGAGGTCATGCGCCTGACCGACAAGAAGGGCGTGAACCTGGTCGTCGATTCCGTGGGCGGATCGACGCTGCAGGGCTCGATCCTGTCGCTGGCCTACCGCGGGCGGGTGTCCATGGTCGGCGGCGCCGGACGCGAGGGCATGACCGTCGACGTCTCGTCGCTGATGGGCGGCAACCGCACCCTGCAGGGGGTGTTCCTGGGGGCCGAGATCGGCGGCGACCGGGCCTACAACAACATCCAGCGCCTGATCGACGAGGCCGCGCGCGGCGAGCTCGAAGTGCTGATCGACCGCACCTTCCCGCTATCGGAGGCCGCGGCCGCGCACGCCTATATCGAGAGCCGCCAGGCGGTCGGCCGGGTGCTGCTGATCCCCTGATCGTCCTCGCCGCCGTCGGCCGGCTCGCCCATCAGCTTGACGAGCCGCGAGCGGGCGCGGTTGACCCGGCTCTTCACCGTGCCGACGGCGCAGGCGCAGATCTCGGCCGCCTCCTCGTAGGAGAGGCCCGCGGCGCCGACCAGGATCAGGGCCTCGCGCTGCTCCGTGGGCAGCTGGTCCAGCGCCGTGCGCAGCGCGCCCATGGCCAGGCCCCATTCCTGGGTCGGCGCCGATTCCTGGAGGTTGGCGTAGTGGTCGTCCTCGTCGCGCACCTCGCGCCGGCGGCGGGAGATGGCGGTGTAGTGCGTGTTGCGAAGGATGGTGAAAAGCCAGGCCCGCAGGTTCGTCCCCGGCGTGAAGCGCTCGCGATGGCGCCAGGCCTTGATCAGGGTCTCCTGGACCAGGTCGTCGGCGTCGGGGCCATTGCGGCTGACGGACCAGGCGAAGGCCCGCAGAGCCGGAATTTGGGCGACGACCTGATCGCGCCAATCGTTTTCAGCTGACATGCACTCTACGCACTTGAAAAGGAGATGCTGACAACCGCCGACAAGAGCCGGCGGGGCGGCGCTTGACGGTTTGCTCTCCCGTTGGGTCAATGGTCCGAAAGCGCGAACGCGCCGCGGGCTCAAGTGTTCCCGCGTCGCGAACGTACTTCGTCAGTGCAACCGCGAAGCCGCCTGCGAGTACCCGTTGTCTGGGCCTCCCGGCGAAAGCGGGTTGGTATCGAACACCCGTGCGCCGTGCGCGAACGCAACCGCCGAAGGAGCCTTCAGAGCCATGGCCCCATCCGACGACGCACCGGCCGTCCAGGAAATCGCTGCGAAGGCCTCCGCGGCCCCGGCCCTGATCGCGCGCTACCGCGCCGTGCGGCAGGCGAGCCTGGACCTCGCCGCGCCCCTGTCGCCCGAGGACCAGACCGTCCAGGCGATGGACGACGCCAGTCCGACCAAATGGCACCTGGCGCACACGACCTGGTTCTTCGAGACCTTCCTCCTGAAGCCGCGCCTGGCCGGCTACGCCGAGTTCGATCCGGCGTACGGCTACCTCTTCAACTCCTACTACGAGGCGGTCGGGCCGCGGCATCCGCGGCCGGCCCGCGGCCTCCTGACCCGGCCCTCCGCCGCCGAGGTGCGCGCCTACCGCGCCCACGTCGACGCCGGCATGGAGACCCTGCTGAAGGACGGTCTCGGCGGCGAGGCGGCGGACCTGGTGGTTCTGGGGCTCGCGCACGAGGAGCAGCATCAGGAGCTGATGCTGATGGACATCTTGGCGCTCTTCGCCCGCAACCCGCTGCGGCCCGCCTACAGCCGCGCCTGGCCCCGCCTGCAGGCGGCCCGGCGGCCGCTGGCCTGGCCGATGCTGGCCGGGGGCGCGGTCGAGATCGGCCACGACGGCGCCGGCTTCGCCTTCGACAACGAGGGCCCGCGCCACGCCGTGCTGCTGTCGCCGTACCGCATCGCCAGCCGGCTGGCGACCAACGGCGAATGGCTGGCGTTCATGGCCGACGGCGGCTATCGCCGGGCCGAGTTCTGGCTGTCGGACGGCTGGGCCCGGGTGCAGGCCGAGGGCTGGGCGGCGCCGCTCTACTGGGAGCCGCGCGACGACGGCGGCTGGCAGGTGCTGACCCTCGCCGGCCTCACGCCGGTCGATCCGGACGCCCCCGTCACCCACGTCAGCTTCTACGAGGCCGCCGCGTTCGCCGCCTGGGCGGGCAAGCGGCTGCCGACCGAGGCCGAATGGGAGCATGCGGCGCGCCAGGAGCCGGGCCTCGAGCAGCTGGACGGCGTCGCCTGGCAGTGGACCGCCAGCGCCTACAGCCCCTATCCCGGCTTCGCCCCGGCCGCCGGGGCCGTCGGCGAGTACAACGGCAAGTTCATGGTCGGCCAGATGGCCCTGCGTGGCGGCGCCGACATCACCCCGGCGGGCCACACCCGGCCGAGCTACCGCAACTTCTTCTACCCGCACCAGCGCTGGATGGTGTCGGGCGTGCGCCTGGCCGAGGATGCGCCGGACCCGTCGCCTGGTGAGGCGTTCCGCGCCGACGTGATCGCGGGTCTCTCCGCCGCCCGCAAGACCCTGCCGGCGAAGTGGTTCTACGACGCGGCCGGCTCGGCCCTGTTCGAGGCGATCTGCGAGACGCCGGAGTACTATCCGACGCGGCAGGAGACCGAGCTCCTGCGCCGCATCGCGCCCGAGATCGCCGCCGTCGTCCCGCCCGACGCGGCCCTGGTCGAACTGGGCAGCGGCGCCAGCCTGAAGACCCGGCTGCTGCTGGACGCGGCCGCCCAGATCACCGCCTACGTCCCGATCGACATCAGCCCGACCGCCCTGGCCGATGCCGCCACCGCGATCCGCCGCGACTATCCGGCGCTGGACGTGGCGCCGCTGGAGCGCGACTTCACCCAGGGCGAGGCCTTGCCGGACGCCCTCGGGGCGCGGCCTCGGGTCGGCTTCTTCCCCGGCTCGACGATCGGCAACTTCGCCCCGGCCGAGGCCGTGGCGCTGCTGAGCCGCATCCGTGCGATGCTGGGGGCGGGGGCGCAGTTCGTGGTCGGCGTGGACCTGGCCAAGGACGAGGCGACGCTGACGGCGGCCTACAACGACGCGGCCGGCGTCACGGCCCGGTTCAATCTCAACCTCCTGGCCCGTATCAACCGCGAGCTGGACGGCGACTTCGACCTCGCCGCCTTCGCCCAT
>DASZQQ010000430.1:0-3432 GCA_035549595.1 Caulobacteraceae bacterium | reverse complement strand
TGCTTCGAACCCTCGCCGCCGCCCTGCCCGCGGCCCTCGCCGTCGCCGGCGCCCTTGCCGACGCGCCGGCCGCCCTCGGCCAGCCGGCCCCCGCCGACACGGTCCCCGCCTGCGGCACGCCGCTGAGCGGCCCGATCTTCCAGAAGTGGACGGAGGCCGGCGGCCAGTCCGGCCGACTCGGCTGCCCGTCCGGCAAGGAGGAGAGGATCTCGCCCGGCCCCAGCGGCTCGTCCGGCCGCAAGGCCGACTTCTCCGGCGGCGCGGCCATTGTCTGGCACGCCTCGGGCCCTCACGCCGGGCAGACGTACATCGTCCAGGGCTGCTTCTGGCGGCTGTACGCGCAGTACGGGGGCGGCGCCGGCTGGCTGGGCCTGCCGGTCGGCGATGCGGAGAACAACCCGGACGGCCAGACCCAGGCGTTCGAGGGCGGGCGCATGACCTACCACCGCGCCGACCGCAACTGCGAGGCCGAGCACGGGGCGGCCGCCGCCCCCGAGGTCGGCGCCCACGACGTCGCCCTCGACCAGGCCCAGCACGCCCCCCTGATCCTCTACCTCGACCCGACGCGGCAGGAGTACTTCACCAGCGCCCAGGGCCTGGCCGGCGAGGACCAGCCCGAGCGCTACCAGCAGGTCCGCATCGAGGGCTATGTGTTCGCCCAGCACCCGCCGGGGACCGTGCCGCTGCGCGCCTACTGGAACGCTTCGCGCGGCGACCACCTGACCGTCGGCACCGCCGAGGGCGAGCGGGCCGCGGTCTCGTCCGGCTACGACTACGCCGGCGCCCAGGGCTTCGTCTTCCCGGATCCCAGGCCCGGGACCCACGCGCTGAAGCTCTACTGGAGCACCGCGCGGCAGGACTTCCTGCTGGTCGGCACGCCCGAGGGCGACGCCGACGCCAAGACCAACGGCTACGACTTCGTCCGCGTCGAAGGCTACGCCCTCGACGGGCCGTAGTCTGATCGCGGCCCTAGCCGCTCGAGCGGACCGGACGCTGGAAGCGTTCGCGGATGCGCTCGGCCAGGGTGTCGCGGACGGCGCGGTAGGCCTCCAGCACCTGCTCGCGCGAGCCGGTGACGAGGGTCGGGTCGAAGGTCGGCCAGTACTCGAGTTCGACCGACCGCCCGCGCGACAGCTCGACCGAACGGTGCTGCGCCTCCGGCGTCAGGGAGATGACGACGTCGAAGCTGTCGTCCTCCAGGTCGTCGAAGCTCTTGGCCCTGTGCCCCTTCAGGTCCGCGCCCAGCTCGTCCATCACCGCCACGGCGAAGGGATCGGCCTCCTCGCCCTGGTCCGCCTTCAGGCCGCAGCTGTCGACGTAGACGAGGTCGCCCAGCATCAGCTTCAGCAGGCCCTCGGCCATGGGCGAGCGCACGCGATTGTGGTTGCAGGCGAACAGCACCGCCCCCGGCAGGTCGGCCATGCGTCAGCCCCGCCAGTGCAGGGCGCAGATCAGGGTGAAGAGGCGCCGGGCGGTGTCGAGGTCGGTCTCGACCTTGCCGGCAAGGCGCGACTGCAGCAGGGCCGAGCCCTCGTTGTGCAGCGCCCTGCGCCCCATGTCCAAGGCCTCGATCCGCTGCGGCGTGGCGTTGCGGATCGCCTGGTAGTAGCTCTCGCAGATCATGTGGTAGTCGCGGATCACGCTGCGGAACGGCGACAGCGACAGGATGTGCCGGCGCTGGTAGCCCGGCCCGGTGATGTCCAGCGCCAGGCGGTTCTCGATCAGCGAGATTTTCAGGTCGTAGGGTCCGCCCTCGGCGCCGTCGGGGGCGAAGACGTTCTCTTCGAGCAGGTCGAAGATGGCGATCTGCCGCTCCTGCTCCTGGTCGCGCGAGGCCGCCGCCAGGGACTCCTCGTCGAGCACCACGGTCTGAAGTCGCTGATTGTCGGCGCCGGCTGACATCTGGGCCTTCTTAGGCCGGAATTCGGGAGTCGTTCCAGACCGAGCCGGGGCCGGAGGCGCTCAGTTGCGCCGGATGGCCGCCGAACGGGCATGGGCCGGCAGGCCCTCGGCCTCGGCCAGCGCCACCGTCGCCCCGGCCAGCGCCGCGAACGAGGCCGCGTCGCACTTCACGATCGAGGTGCGCTTGATGAAGTCGTAGATCGAAAGGCCCGACGAGAACCGGGCCGCGCGGCTGGTCGGCAGGACGTGGTTCGAGCCGGCCACGTAGTCGCCGATCGCCTCGGGCGCATAGCGGCCCAGGAAGATCGCCCCGGCGTGCCGCACCCGGTCCGCGAGGCGCTCGGGCTGATCGACGGCGAACTCCACGTGCTCGGGGGCGATGCGGTCGACGAGGCCGGGCGAGGCGTCCAGCGGCGCGATCACCACGGCGCCATGGTCGCGCCAGGAGGCGGCGGCGGCTTCGCCCGTCGCGAGCTCGCCGAGCTGGGCCCCCAGCGCGGCCTCGACCCTGGCGGCGAAGGCGGCGTCGTCGGTGATCAGGATCGACTGGGCGTCGGGGTCGTGCTCGGCCTGGCTCAGCAGGTCGGCGGCGATCCAGGCCGGGTCGTTGCGGCCATCGGCGACCACCACGATCTCCGAGGGTCCGGCCAGGGCGTCGATGCCCACGACCCCGTAGAGGCGGCGCTTGGCCGCGGTGACGTAGGCGTTGCCGGGGCCGACGATCTTGTCCACCGGCCGGATCGGACCGGCGCCGTGGGCCAGGGCGGCCACGGCCTGGGCCCCGCCGACGCGCCAGATCTCGGTGACGCCCGCCGCCTTGGCCGCAGCCAGGACCGCCGGCTGCATCCGCCCGGGCGGGCTGACCATGGCGATGCGGTCCACGCCGGCGACCTTGGCCGGGATCACGTTCATCAGCACCGTCGACGGATAGGCCGCGCGCCCGCCCGGCACATAGACGCCGACGGCTTCCAGCGGCGTCCAGCGCCAGCCGAGCTCCACGCCGGCGGCGTCGGTGAAGCGCTGGTCGGCCGGGCGCTGGCGCTCGTGATAGACGCGGATGCGCTCGGCGGCGAAGGCGATCGCCTCGCGCACGGCCGGATCGCAGGCGGCCGCGCCGGCCTCGATCTCGGCCTCGGTGACGGCCAGGGTGGCTTCGGTCAGCTCGACCTTGTCGAACTGCGCGGTCAGGCGCAGCAGGGCGGCCAGCCCCTCGTCGCGCACGGCCTCGATCACGGCGGCGGCGGCTGCGTCCACGTCGGGCGGGGAGCCGCGCCGCTCCCTCAGGAAGGCGTCGAAGGCGGCGTCGAAACCGGGATCCGTGGCGTTGAAGCGGCGCATGGGCGCCTAGATGGCGGTCCCGCCGGCAAACTCAAGCGGAATCTAGGATTCGTGGCCCGGAGTGCGGCGCGATGGCCACGGTTCGGAGAGGTCGGCCAGGGCCGCGTCGACGCATTCGACGCGCACCGCCAGGTCGCCGCCGCCGGCGAAGGTCAGGGTGATCACGCCGCCGGGCGCCTCCTCGCCGGGCTC
>DASZQQ010000429.1:0-8353 GCA_035549595.1 Caulobacteraceae bacterium | reverse complement strand
CGCCGCCCTCGCCGCGCCCGCTCTACCTGCGCCCGCCCGACGCCAGGCCCAAGGCGCCCAAGGTGGGCGTGCAATGAAGCTGCGGCCCGCGGCGGCAGCCGACGGCGAGGCGCTGGCCGAGGCCCAGGCCGAGGCCTTCGGCCACGGCTGGAGCGCGCGCGAGATCACCGTGCTGATGGCCGCGCCGGGCGGCTACGCGATCCTGGCCGAGGCGGAAGCGGGCCGCGTCGCCGGCTTCATCCTCTGCCGGGCGATCGCCGGCGAGGCCGAGATCCTGACCCTGGCCGTACGGCCGGGCGATCGGCTCGGCGGGGTGGGCCGGGCCCTGGTCGAGGCGGCCATGGGGCCCGCCCGGGCGGCCGGCGCCGAGAGCTGCTTCCTGGAGGTGGCCGCCGGCAACGCCGCCGCGATCGGCCTCTACCGCGCCGCCGGCTTCGCCGAGGTGGGGCGGCGGCTGCGCTACTATGCCCACGCCGACCGGCCGGCCGAGGACGCCCTGGTGCTCAGGCGCGATCTTAACACGTGAGCCGCAACGCCTTATGTTGCGCGGCGGAAAAGACGTCGGAGAGCGTAGTGGATCGCCTGGAGAACCTCTGCATCGAGAAGGGCATGCGCATGACCGAGCAGCGCCGCGTGATCGCGCGGGTGCTGTCGAACGCGCATGATCACCCCGACGTCGAGGAGCTGCACCGGCGCGCCCACGCCATCGACAAGCACATCTCGATCGCCACCGTGTACCGCACGGTGCGCCTGTTCGAGGAGGCCGGCATCCTGACCCGGCACGACTTCCGCGACGGCCGCTCGCGCTACGAGGAGGCCAGCGAGTCGCATCACGACCACCTGATCGACATGAAGTCGGGCAAGGTGATCGAGTTCGTCGACGAGGAGATCGAGGGCCTGCAGCGGGCGATCGCCAAGCGCCTGGGCTACCGGCTGATCGACCACCGGCTGGAGCTCTACGCCGTCCCCTCGGACGACTGACGATCGCGCCCCCGATGTCCGCCAGCGCGCCCCAGAAGCGCCTCTTCATCAAGACCTACGGCTGTCAGATGAACGTCTACGACAGCGAGCGCATGGCCGACGTCCTGCGCCCGCTGGGCTATGGCCTGACCGACAGCCCGGAGGGCGCGGACCTGGTGGTGCTGAACACCTGCCACATCCGCGAGAAGGCGACCGAGAAGGTCTATTCCGAGCTCGGCCAGATCAAGCGCATGAAGGCCCGCCGCGCCGAGGCCGGGGGCGAGATGGTGATCGCCGTCGCCGGCTGCGTCGCCCAGGCGGAGGGGGCCGAGATCATGGCCCGCCAGCCGGCCGTCGACCTGGTGGTCGGCCCCCAGGCCTACCACCAGCTGCCCGAGCTGATCGCCCGCGCCCACCGCAGGAGCGGCGAGCGTCTGGCCGCGGACTTCGCCGCCGAGGACAAGTTCGACGCCCTGCCGACCGAGCGCTCGGCCGGCGGCGTCACCGCCTTCCTGACCGTGCAGGAGGGCTGCGACAAGTTCTGCACCTTCTGCGTCGTGCCCTACACCCGCGGCGCCGAGTTCTCGCGTCCGGCGGCGGCGATCGAGGCCGAGGCGCGTGACCTGGCCGGCCGCGGCGTGCGCGAGGTCACCCTCCTGGGCCAGAACGTCAACGCCTACGACGACGGCGAGGGCGGGGGCCTGGCAGCCCTGGTCCGGCGCCTGGCCAGGATCCCGGGCCTGGACCGCATCCGCTACACCACCAGCCACCCGGCCGACATGGACGAGGCCCTGATCGCCGCCCACGGCGAGGTCGAGGCGCTGATGCCCTACCTGCACCTGCCGGTGCAGGCCGGCTCGGACAAGGTGCTGAAGGCCATGAACCGGGCGCACACGGCCGAGAGCTACCTGCGCCTGATCGAGAGGATCCGCGCCGCGCGGCCCGACATCGCCATCTCCGGCGACTTCATCGTCGGCTTCCCCGGCGAGCGCGACGCCGACTTCGAGGCCACCCTCGCCCTGGTGCGCGAGGTCGGCTACGCCAGCGCCTTCTCGTTCAAGTACTCCAGGCGCCCGGGCACCCCCGCGGCGGCCATGACCGGCCAGGTCGCCGAGGCCGTCAAGGAAGAGCGCCTGGCGCGGCTGCAGGCGCTGCTGGCCGAGCAGCAGCAGGCGTTCAACGACGCCCAGAGCGGGCGGGTCCTGCCGGTGCTGTTCGAGAAGGCCGGACGCCACGCCGGCCAACTGGTCGGCCGCAGCCCCTATCTGCAGCCGGTTCACTGCGCCGCGCCCGCCGACCACATCGGCCGCATCGTCCCGGTCCGCATCGCCGGGACGACTCGCAACAGCCTCGCCGGGGACCTGGCCCTGGTGGCGGCTTGAGCCGCGGCCCCTCCGACTTCGTCGCCCTGCCCGACGACGCCGTGCGCGCCGTCGCCGGCCCGGGCGGGCGCCATGCGGCCCTGATCGAGGACGCCTTCCACGTGCTGGTGGAGACCCCCGGCGGCGGCGTCTCGATCGCCGGCGACGCCAAGGCCCGCCGGGCCGCGCGCCTGGCCATCGAGGCCATCGCCGCCCGCGTCGCCCAGAGCCTGGAGATCACCCCGGCCGACGTCCGCGTCGCCGTCGACCAGGCCCGCACCGGCGGCGCCGGCCCCGCCCACGCGGGCCGCCGAGGCCCGGTCGCGGCCAAGACCGTCGCCCAGGCGCAGTACCTCGAGGCGCTGGCCAGCCACGAGCTGGTGTTCGGCCTCGGTCCCGCCGGCACCGGCAAGACCTTCCTGGCCGTCGCCCACGGCGCGGGCCTGCTGCGCTCGGGCGAGGTCGACCGCCTGATCGTCACCCGCCCGGCCGTCGAGGCCGGCGAGCGGCTGGGTTTCCTGCCCGGCGACCTGACCGAGAAGGTCGACCCCTACATGGCCCCCGTCTGGGAGGCCCTGACCGACATCCTGGGCGCCGAGGCCCTTCGCCGGCGGCGCGACCGCGGCGAGATCGAGGTGGCCCCGATCGCCTTCATGCGCGGGCGCACGCTCAGCCACGCCTTCATCATCGTCGACGAGGCGCAGAACGCCTCGCGGCTGCAGATGAAGATGGTCCTGACCCGGATCGGCGAGGGCTCGCGCATGGCCGTCACCGGCGATCCGAGCCAGGTCGACCTGGTCAATCCGGCGGACTCGGGCCTGGCCCACGCGGTCTCGATCCTGGACGGGGTCCAGGGCGTCGCCGTGCAGCGCTTCCAGGCCTCGGACGTGGTCCGCCACCCGCTGGTCGGCCGCATCGTCAAGGCCTACGACGCCGACGCCGCGCGGCGCCACCCGACCCAGGACTGGTGATGGTCGAGATCGAGGTCGAGGTCGAGGACCCGGCCTGGGCCGAGGCCCTGCCGGACGTCGCCGCCCTGGCCGATGCCGCCGCCACCCTGGCGCTCGAGGACCGGGCCGGCGCCGTGACGGTGCTGCTGGCCGACGACGCGGCGGTGAAGGACCTGAACGCCCGCTTCCGCGGCCAGGACAAGGCGACCAACGTGCTGTCGTTCCCGGCGGCGGACAATCCCGAGGGCCACGTGGGCGACCTCGCCCTGGCGTTCGGCGTCTGCGCGCGGGAAGCCTCCGAACAGGGCAAGCCGCTGGCGCATCACCTGCAGCACCTCGTGATCCATGGCGCGCTGCATCTGATCGGCTATGATCATGTGGACGACGGGGAGGCCGAGCGCATGGAGGCGCTGGAGCGAGAGCTCCTGGCCCGGCTCGGAATTCCCGACCCCTACGGCGAACGCGAAGGAGACCATGTCCAGCCCTAGCCCCGACGGTCCGCCGGCGACGGCCGACGATCCGGAGAAGCCGGGGGCGCTGGACGCCCTGCTGGCCAGCGTCGGCCTGCGCCGCAAGCATCGTCACGAGCCCGCCGTCGCCGAGGACGCCACGCCCTCCAGCGGCTCGGACCTCGTCGACCAGGCCGAGGCCTTCCAGTCGCTGCGCGTCGGCGACGTGATGACGCCGCGCGCCGACATCGTCGCGGTCGAGGTCTCGGCGTCGTTCAAGGAGGTCGTCGCGACCTTCGCCGAGAACGAGCATTCGCGCATGCCGGTCTATCGCGAGACCCTGGACGACCCGATCGGCGTGGCGCACCTGAAGGACCTGTTCAAGCTGATGGCCGACGGCACCGACCGGCCGGCCGACGACGAGCCGATGATCCAGCGGATCCGGCGCGAGACCCTGTACGTGCCCGCCTCGATGCGCGCGGCGGACCTGCTGGTGCGCATGCAGGCCAGCCGCATCCACATGGCCATGGTCATCGACGAGTTCGGCGGCGTCGACGGCCTCGTCACCCTCGAGGACGTGATCGAGGCCGTGGTCGGGGAGATCGACGACGAGCACGACGAGGCGGCGCCCGCCCAGATCGTCGCCCGCGCCGGCGGCGTCTACGAGATCGACGCGCGTGCGGCCCTCGAAGACCTCGAGGAGGCCCTGGGCCGCTCCCTCGCGGCCGAGGACCTCGAGGAGGAGATCGACACCGTCGCCGGCCTCGTCACCGCGCTCGCCGGCCGGGTGCCGCAGCGCGGCGAGGTGATCGCCCACCCCGACGGCCTCGAGCTCGAGATCGTCGACGCCGACCCGCGCCGGGTGAAGCGCATCCGCATCCGGCCGGCGACCACGCCCGAGCCCCAGCCTGACGAGGCCTGACGCCCCGGCAAGGCCGCCCGCCGCCCGGCTGTGGCTCGGCCGGGCGCTGGCGATCGCCGCGGGCCTGGCGTGCGCCTTCGCCCATCCGCCCTGGGGCGTGCTGCCGGGCCTCCTGGGCTACGCCCTGCTGATGGGCCTCCTGGACCGCTCCAACCCGGCGCGGCCGGTGCGCTCGGCGTTCCTGGTCGGCTGGCTGGCCGGCTGCGCCTATTTCTCCGTCGGCCTGTGGTGGGTCTCCGAGGCGTTCATGGTCGACGCCGCCGAGCAGGGCTGGATGGCCCCCTTCGCCGTGATCCTCCTGGCGGCCGGGATGGCCCTGTTCTGGGGCGCGGCCGGCGCCCTCTACCGCGCCTTCGCCGCGCGGGGACCCTGGCGCGTGCTGTGGTTCGCCGGGGCCTTCGCGATCTTCGAGTGGACCCGCGGCCACGTCCTGACCGGCCTGCCGTGGGACCTGGTCGGCGAGACCTGGCGCGCCGGCTCGGCGATGTCGCAGGGCGCGGCCCTGATCGGCGCCTATGGCCTGACCTTCGTGACCCTGGCCATCGCCGCCGCGCCGGCGGTGATCCTCGAAGGCCGCGGCGGCAAGGCGACTATCGCCGCCGCGGCGGCGCTGCTCGCCGGCCTCTTCGCCTTCGGCCAGACGCGGCTGGCGCAAGCGGTCCCGACGCCCGCCGGCGCGCCCTGGGTGCGCATCGTCCAGGCCATGGTGCGGCAGGAGACCAAGTACGACGAGCGGGCCTTCGCCGGCATCGTGGATCGCTACGTCCAGCTCACCGGCCGCCCGGCGGCCCATCGCCCCGACCTCGTGATCTGGCCCGAGGGCGCGGTTCCGGCCGCCCTCGACGATTACCTGGCGAACGGGACCTGGACCGAGGCCGACTTCGCCCGCGTGATCCAGCCCGGCCAGATCCTGGTCGTCGGCGGCTTCCGCTTCGCCGACCAGGCCGAGACCAAGGCCTACAACAGCCTGGCGGTGATGCGCCGCACGCCGGACGGCTTCCGGGCCATCGGCCTCTACGACAAGTACCGCCTGGTGCCGTTCGGCGAATATATGCCGCTCGACAGCCTGGCCTCGAAGGTCGGCTTCAAGCAGCTGGTGCACGTCGGCGACGGCTTCCTGCCCGGGCCCCGGCCGCGGCCCCTGTCGCCGCCCGGAGCGCCGCCGTTCCAGCCGCTGATCTGCTACGAGAGCCTGTTCCCCGGCTTCACCCGCGAGGGCCAGGCGATGAGCGGCGTGCGCCCGCTCTGGATCGCCAACCTGTCGAACGACGCCTGGTTCGGGACCACCAGCGGCCCCTGGCAGCACCTGAACATCGCCAGCTACCGCGCCATCGAGGAAGGTCTTCCGATGGTCCGCGCCACCCCGACCGGGGTGTCGGCGATGGTCGACGCCTATGGCCGGCCCCTGCAGATCCTGGGTCAGGGCGTCTTCGGCGTGATCGACGCGCAACTGCCGGCAGCCCTATCTCCGACCCTGTTCAATCGTATAGGCGACCTGCCATTACTCATTTTGGTCATAGTCTCTTTGGCTGGGTCCCGTCTACTTTTTGCGCGACCTTGGGCCGCAGATAACTAAATGAGGTATTGACTGGCGGGCGACTGTCGTTGAGCTATCGGACTCGCATGACTGATACGCAAGACGAACGATCGCCGAACCCCGTTGACCTGCACGTCGGCGCCCGTGTGCGCATGCGTCGCCGTCTGCGCGGCGTCAGCCAGGAAAAGCTCGCCGACAGCCTCGGCCTGACCTTCCAGCAGGTGCAGAAGTACGAACGCGGGGCCAACCGCATCAGCGCCTCGAAGCTGTACGAGATCGCCGCGGCGCTGCAGACGCCGGTGGCCTACTTCTTCGAGGGCCTCGCCGACCCGGCCGACGCCAGCGGCGGCGCCATCGCCCCCGACGGCAGCTCCGAACAGGTCGTGCACGACTTCCTGATGACCACGGAAGGCCTGGAGCTGGCCGGCCTCTTCCCGCGCCTGCGCCGCGGACGCCTGCGCCGCAAGTTCCTCGACCTCGTGCGCGCCATCATCGAGGACGACGGCGCCGAGGACGGCGAGGAATAGCCCTCTCATCCCTCCCCTTCGCGGGGTGGGACAGGTATTAGCCCCGTCATGAACGACGCGGCCCACGCCTTGCGCACCTACGGACGGATCAAGTCGCGGCCGATCAAGCCGCGGCAGGCGGCGCTGATGGAGACGCTGCTGCCGGCGATCCGCGTCCCCGACGGCCCGCTCGACCCGCAGGCGATGGCGCCCGGCGCCAGCGAAGTGTGGCTGGAGATCGGCTTCGGCGGCGGCGAGCACCTGGCGGCCCAGGCGGCGCGCCGGCCGGACGGCCTCTTCATCGGCGCGGAGCCGTTCCTGAACGGCGTCGCCAGCGCCCTGCGCCATGTGGACGAGCAGGGGCTGAAGAACGTGCGCCTGCACGCCGGCGACGCGCGCGAGCTGATGGGCCGCCTGCCGGACGCCAGCCTCGATCGCATCGTCGTCCTGTTCCCGGACCCCTGGCCCAAGGCGCGGCACCACAAGCGCCGCCTCATCCAGGCCGATTTCGTCGCCGAGGCCGCGAGGCTCCTGAGGCCGGGCGGGCGGCTGCGCTTCGCCACCGACTGGGCCGACTATGCCGACTGGACGCTGGAGCGGCTGACCAAGGCTCCGGACTTCCGCTGGCTGGCCGAACGCGCCGACGACTGGCGCCGTCCCCCCGCCGACCACGTCACCACCCGCTACGAAGCCAAGCGCCTGGGCGACTGCGCCCCCATCTGGCTTGAGTTCCAGCGCGTCTAGCTGGAACCAGGACCCGTTCTCCGTCAAAAGGGCGCGATGAAGTTTCTCGACCAGTGCAAGATCTACATCCGCTCCGGCGACGGAGGCGGCGGCGCTGTGTCGTTCCGGCGGGAGAAGTTCATCGAGTACGGCGGGCCGGACGGCGGCGACGGCGGCCGCGGCGGCGACGTCTGGATCGAGGCGGTCGACGGGCTGAACACCCTGATCGACTACCGCTACCAGCAGCACTTCAAGGCCAAGACCGGCGGCCACGGCATGGGCCAGAACCGGCACGGGGCCAAGGGCGCCGACGTGGTGCTGAAGGTGCCGGTCGGCACCGAGGTGCTGGACGAGGACCGCGAGACCCTGCTGGCCGATCTCGACCAGCCCGGCGCGCGCCTGCGCCTCCTGGCCGGCGGCAACGGCGGCTTCGGCAACGCCTACTTCAAGGGGCCGGTGAACCAGGCCCCGCGCCACGCCAACCCTGGCCTGCCCGGCGAGGAGCGCTGGATCTGGCTGCGCCTGAAGCTGATCGCCGACGTCGGCCTGGTCGGCCTGCCCAACGCCGGCAAATCGACCTTCCTGGCCGCGGTCTCGGCGGCGACGCCCAAGATCGCCGACTATCCGTTCACGACCCTGACGCCGAACCTCGGCGTCGTCGACCTGTCGACCAACGAGCGCTTCGTGCTGGCCGACGTGCCCGGCCTGATCGAGGGCGCCTCGGAAGGCGCTGGCCTCGGCACCCGCTTCCTTGGCCACCTGGAGCGCACCGCGGTGCTGATCCACCTGGTCGACGCCACCCAGGAGGACGTCGCCGAGGCCTGGCGCACCGTGCGCCACGAGCTCGAGGCCTATGGGGCGGAGCTGGCCGAGAAGCCCGAGATCCTGGCGCTGAACAAGATCGACGCGCTGGACGCCGAGACTCTCGACCAGCGCGCCGCCGAA
>DASZQQ010000428.1:0-5230 GCA_035549595.1 Caulobacteraceae bacterium | reverse complement strand
GGCCGAGGCGCGGCTGCAGTCCGCCGCGGGCCGGGACAAGATCGCCCACCTGGCGGTGTTCCCGACCTTCACCATCATGCCGGGAGCGGGCCTGGCCAAGACCATCTCGCCCGGCGTTTCCTTCATCCCGCCGGCGACCCTGATCCCGTCCCAGCAGACCACCTCGACCGGCTTCTGGTCGCTGGGCCTCGGCGTCACCCAGCCGGTGCTCGACATCCCCCACCTGATGGCCGACATGCGCACCCAGGACGCCCGCACCGAACAGGCCGTGATCGCCTACGAGAAGGCCGTGCAGACCGCCTAGGGCGAGGCCGAGAGCGCGCTCGTGCGCCTCACCGCCGACCAGAACCGCATCGCCATACTGAAGGATGGCGAGGCGCGCGCCCGCCGCGCCTACGAGGCGGCCCGCACCCGCTACGCCGACGGCCTCGACGACCTGACGACCACGCTTTCGGCCGAGACGTCCTGGCGCTCGACGCGCTCGGCCCTGACCGCCGAACAGGTGCAGGCGTTGCGACGCGCCGTGCAGACCTATAAGGCGCTGGGCGGCGGGTGGGCCTATTCGGCTGGGGCCGCCAAGCCGTGAGACGACCCGCCATGCCGCTTCCGACCGCCCGTTTCGCCGTGCGCCTGGCCGCGACGGCGGCGCTTGCCGCCCTGGCCAGCGCCGGCCTCTCCGGCTGCGGCAAGCGCGCCGCGCCGCCATCGCCGGCGGCGATCGGCAAGGCCAACGCCCGCGCCGTCACCGTCGTGCCGGTCGAGCCGCGGGCGATCGAGGGCGGGCTGATCGCCTCGGGCCAGCTGATCCCGCGCGAGGACACCGCCGTCATCGCCGACGTCACCGGCTACCGGGTCGCCCGCGTCCTCGCCGACGAAGGCGAGTGGGTAAAGGCCGGCCAGCCCCTGGCGACGCTGGACGACAGCCTGCTGCGGGCCCAGGTCGAGCAGCAGGTGGCCCTGGCCGCCCAGCAGCGCGCGGCCGCCGACCGGGCCGAGGCGGAGGCGGCGCGGGTCAAGGACATCGACGGGACCGGGGTCCTGTCGCAGGAACAGATCGACGCCCGCCGCTTCTCCGCGCGCAACGCCAGGGCCGCCGCCCGCGCCCAGGACGCCGCCACCGCGGCGATCAAGGAGCGCGAGGCGCACATGGTCGTGCGCGCGCCCTACGCCGGCCTCGTCATCGAGCGCACCGTACGCCCCGGCGACCTCTCCGGCGCCGGGACCAATCCCTGGTTCCGGATCGCCAAGGACGGCCAGGTCGAGCTGGCCGCGGACGTGGCCGAGGTGGCGCTGAACCAGCTGAAGCCGGACCTGCCGGTCCAGGTGACCCTGGCCGACGGCACCCAGGTCCCGGGTAGGATCCGGATCGTCAGCCCCCGGGTCGACGCCACGTCGAAGCTCGGCCGGGTGCGCATCACCCTGCCGGTGCGGCCGGACGTGCGCTCCGGCGGCTTCGCGCGCGCCACCTTCCTCGGTGTCGCCCGGCCCACGGCGGCCGTGCCCGAGACGGCCGTGCGCTACGACGCCGAGGGCGCCTCGGTGATGGTCGTCGGCGCCGACAACCGGGTCTCCCGCGTTCCCGTCACCACCGGCCAGCACGGCGGCGGCTACGTCGAGCTGCTGCAGGGCCCGCCGACCGGGGCGCGCGTGGTCGACAAGGCCGCGGCCCAGCTGACCCCCGGCGACTACGTCCGGCCGGTGGCCGCGCCCGCCCCCGCGGCGACACAGCCTGCGGCCGGAAAATGAACGAGCCGACGCCCCAGCTTCGCGTCTCGGCCTGGGCGATCCGCAACCCGATCCCGGTGGCGGTGCTGTTCATCGCCCTCGTGCTGGCCGGCGTGTTCTCGTACATGTCGCTGCCGGTGAAGAACTTCCCGAACGTGGAGTTCCCGGCAGTCTCGGTGACCGTGACCCGCAACGGCGCGGCCCCGGCCGAGATGGAGTCCCAGGTCGCGCGGCCGATCGAGAACGCCCTGGCGGGGCTCTCGAACGTGGTCACCATCGCCTCGTCGGTGAACCAGGGCTCGTCGACGACGGTCATCCAGTTCGAGCTCGGCACGGACCTGCAGAAGGCCACCGACGACGTCCGCTCCAAGGTCGACCAGACGCGGGCGGACCTGCCGCGCGACGTCGACCCGCCGATCGTCCAGCGCCTCGAGATCGACGACCAGCCGATCATCACCTACGCCATCGTCGCCCCGTCGATGAGCGCCAACGACCTGTCGTGGTTCATCGACAACACCGTCGCCCGCACCCTGCAGTCCAGGCCGGGCGTCGCCCAGGTGAACCGGGTCGGCGGCGTGGACCGCGAGATCAACGTCCTCGTCGATCCCGACCGCATGGCGGCCCAGGGGCTGACGGCCAGCCAGATCAGCGACGCGGTAGCCCAGTACAGCGTCGACGCCCCCGGCGGGCGCCTCGTCGTCGGCGACCGCGAGCAGACGCTGCGCGTGCTGGGCGGCGCGGCCAACGTCAACGACATCCGCAACCTGATGATCCCGGCCGGCAGCGGCCGCTTCGTGCGCCTCTCCGACGTCGCCGACGTGGGCGACGGTTCGGCCGAGACGCGCAGCTTCGCCCTGCTGAACGGACGGCCGGTGGTGGGCTTCACCGTCTCCAAGACCAAGGAGGCCAGCGAGGTCGCGACCGAGGACGCCGCCGACGCGGCCGTGGCCCAGCTGATGAAGCAGTATCCGGGCGTGACGGTGACCAAGATCCTGTCGCGGGTCGACCAGACGCGGGCCGGCTTCGCCGCCACGCTCGAGACCCTGCTGGAGGGCATGTTCCTGGCGGCGCTCGTGGTGTTCGCCTTCCTGCGCGACTGGCGCGCCACGGCGGTCACCGCCATCGCCATGCCGGTGGCCCTGATCCCGACCTTCGCCTTCATGCACCTGCTCGGCTTCTCGCTGAACATGGTGACGCTGCTGGGCCTGACGCTGGTGATCGGCATCCTCGTCGACGACGCCATCGTCGAGATCGAGAACATCGAGAAGCGCGTCCACCTGGGCATGCGCCCCTACGACGCGGCCATGGAAGGCGCCGACCAGATCGGCCTGGCCGTGGTCGCGACCACCTTCTCGATCGCGGTGGTGTTCCTGCCGGTCGCCTTCATGCCGGGCATCTCGGGCCAGTTCTTCCGGGAGTTCGGAATCACGGTCTCGATCGCGGTGCTGTTCTCCCTCGTGGTCGCCCGCCTGCTGACGCCGCTGCTGGCCGCCTATTTCCTGGTGGCCAAGGAGGCCAGGCCGCGCAAGCCGCTGCCGGCCTTCTACATGCGCACCCTGAACTGGGCCCTGGACCACCGGATCGTGTCGCTGATCATCGGCTCCATCCTGTTCCTGCTCTCGGTCGCGCTGTTCCTGCCGCTGCCCAAGGGCATCCAGCCGGAGGGCAATCCGAACTACTACACGGTGGTGGTGGACGCCCCGCCCGGCTCGACGGTCGCCGACATGCGCGCGGTGGTCGACCAGGTGGGCCAGTTGATCGCCGACCAGCCCGAGACGGCCGGGGTCTACACGACGGTGGGCACCGGCGGCGGCGGCGGTCCGGGCGGCGGCTTCGGCGGCGGTCCGGCCGGGATCACCAAGGGCCAGGTGACGGCGATCCTGAAGGACCATCGCACGGCCAAGGTCGGCGAGATCCGCGACCGCATCCGCCCGGCGCTGCGGCGCATCCCCGACGCCCGCATCACCTTCGACAACTCCGGCTTCGGCGCGGCCGGCGTCTCCATGATCCTGACCAGCGAGACCGGCGAGAACCTCGAGGCGGCGGCGCTGGAGCTGCAGCGCGAGATGCGCGAGGTGCCCGGGGTCGAGGACCCGCGCTTCGCCACCCCGCCCAGCGGTCCCGAGGTGGTCATCCGGCCGCGCCCCGACGAGGCCGCGCGCCTGGGCGTCAGCGTCGCGGCGATCGCGACCGCCGCCCGCGTCGCCACGGTCGGCGACATCGACGCCAACGTCGCCAAGCTGAACGACGGCGAGCGGCGCATCCCGATCCGGGTGCTGTTGCCGCAGCGCGCCCGGGCCGACCTCGCGACGATCAAGGCCCTGCGCCTGCCGACCGCCGGCGGCGGCTTCACCACCCTCGACACCGTGGCCGACGTCTTCTTCCAGGCGGGCGCCCCGCAGATCAGCCGCTTCGACCGCAAGCGCAATATCACCGTCACCGCCGACCTCAGCGGCGGGGCGCCGCTGGGCGACGTGATCGCCAAGGTCAAGCGCCTGCCGATCCTGCAACACCTGCCGGCCGGGGTCGCGCCCGCCTCGCAGGGCCAGGAGCAGGCCTACGGCCAGCTGATCGGCGGCTTCGTCGCCGCCCTCGCCGAGGGGATCTTCCTCGTCTACGGGGTGATGGTGCTGCTGTTCCGCAGCTTCTTCAAACCGGTGGTCATCCTGGCCGCCCTGCCGACGGCGATCGGCGGCGCCTTCCTGGCCCTGCTGATCGGAAATTCGATGCTGTCGATCCCGTCGCTGATCGGCTTCCTGATGCTGATGGGCCTGGCGGCCAAGAACTCGATCCTGCTGGTGGAGTACGCCATCGAGCGCGAGCGCGAGGGCAAGAGCCAGCGCGAGGCGCTGATCGAGGCCTGCCGCGAGCGGGCGCGGCCGATCATCATGACCACCATGGCCATGGCCGCCGGCATGATCCCGACCGCCCTGACGCTGGGCAAGGGCTCGGAGTTCCGCCAGCCGATGGCCATCGCCGTGATCGGCGGCCTGATGACCTCGACGGCCCTGTCGCTGGTGCTGGTGCCGGTGGTCTACGAGTTCATCGACGACTTCGAGCGCTGGCTGCTGCCGCGCCTGGGCCGCCTCGTCACCCCGCGCGAGCCCCCGCTGGCCCCGGTCCCGGAAGACCGGCTGTAGGGCCGCGCTTCGGTAGGTCCGGGGACATGATCCCTGCCGCAGGCGGGGTTCGTGTCCCCGTCTTGGCCGTCACGCTGGAGGGGACACGTTCCTGGCGGAACATGTCCCCGGCCCTGCGCGCCGGTTCAGATCTCGGTCTTGGTGATGCCGCCCTTGCGGGTGCGGCGGTCGGCGGGGCCGGAGTATTCGGCGCCGAGGTAGGCCGAGCGGGCGGTCTCCAGGGTCTGCGGCCCGCCGCGCAGGCCGCGCTTCTGGCCGTCCTGGCCGATCAGCTGGGCGGCGAAGGCCGCGGCCGCCGAGACAGGGGTCGGGGCCGGCTCCGGTTCGGGCGCCTGGACGATCACGGCCGGCAGAGTCTGCGGCTC
>DASZQQ010000427.1:0-10584 GCA_035549595.1 Caulobacteraceae bacterium | reverse complement strand
CGATCTTCTGCTCGCCGCCGCGGATGGCCGAGGCCACGGGCGCCGTGCCGGGCGCGCCGGCCAGGTAGTTGAGGTCGAGGTCCGACCACCGAACGGCCAGCTCCCACACCCCCGGTCCGCCGCCGTGGAGGCCGAAGGGCTTGTCCACCTTCGGCGGGTCGAAGGTCGCGGTGGCGATGTTGTACCGCCGCGGCTGGCCGGTGATCGTCCAGGCCCCCTGCACGTACCAGCCCGAGAAGTGCGGGTTGGCGAGCGCGCTGGCGCGGCGGTCGACGTCGATCCGCCAGTATTCGCCCTGCACCGACCAGGCTCGGTACTGCGCCGCCAGCTCCCCGCCGACCGACCGCAGGCCGTCGGCGTCGATGGCGCCGGTGTCCACCAGGCGGGTGGCGTCGACGCGGATCTCGGGCCGGTCGCGCAGCCGGATCGTGGTCGGCGCGCCGCCCGGGACCTGCGGCCCGGTCGAGGCCGGGTTGATGACGATCTCGGTGTTGACGCCGACGTGCACCAGCCAGTCGAGCCCCTTGAACGGCACATAGGCGGCGCGGCCGACGAAGCCGAGTTGATGGTCGAAGGTCGAGGTCCCGACGACGTTGCCACTGACCGCCGCCGAGATGTTCCAGCGCTCGCCGTTGCCGAAGATCCCGGCCGCCTTGCGTCCGTCGCCCGAGGCGATCGAGCGCACCAGCTCCGACGGCGAGGCCCGTTCCAGGAACAGCGAGCCGTTGGTCGAGGTCGCCTCTTCGATGCCGGACGGCGGCGAGAAGGCGCCGACGCGCAGGCGGAAGGGGGCGAAGCCGGCGTACTCGAACCAGGCCTGGCTGATCTTGCCCACGTCCTCGGGCGGACCGCCGCCGAAGTCGTAGAGGAAGCTGTAGTTCCAGTCGCCGAACGCCTTGCCCTCGATGCCGATGCGGGCGCGGCGGAAGTTGGCGCCCGAGCCCAGGTCGCGGGCGTGATCGGCCTCGGTCGCATCGCCGAACGAGCCGCGGCGGTAGTCGGTGGCGAGCGGCCCGGCCGCGGCCTGGTCGTAGTAGGCGGAATCGAGCTGCAGCACGCCGCGAAGAGACGCTGTGAACTGGCCGTCGCCGGTGGCGAAGGTCGGCCTGCCGTTGTTGAGGCTGACGGTGGTGGCGTGGACCTCCTCGCGGATCGACTGCTGTCCGGCCGCGGTCTGCGTCTTCAGGTCCAGGATCTGCTGCTCCAGCGCTTCGTTGCGCTCCTCGAGCGCCTCGTTGCGGCGCTCCAGCGCATCGAGGCGGGCGGCGAAGGCCAGAGCCTGCTCCTGGCTGATCCCGCTCGGGGCGGGCTGGGCGGTCTGGACCGCCTGGGCCAGGGCGCCGGTGGCCGCGCCGCAGAGCAGCAGGCCGGTCAGGCTGGCGATGGCAAGGCGTCGTTGGTCTGCGGTCATGGCGGGCTCCCCTCAAGCGCCGCCCTCCTTATTCCCCTAATCCTACCGACTTAATCGTATTTGACTCGAAGCGCCTTCAGAAAATCTCATTCCGGGATCGGTCGCTTGAACCTCGCGCCGCGTCGGAGGAAACAGGACTCCGTGTCCCAGATGCCCACCGACATCGCCGACTTCGACGCCGTTCGCCTCGCCGCGGCGATCCACGCCCGCGAGGTCTCCTGCGCGGAGACGATGCAGGCCTGCCTCGCCCGCATCGAGGCGCTGAACCCGGCGGTCAACGCCGTCGTCGCGCTGCAGGACCCGGACGACCTGATGCGCCAGGCGCGCGACGCCGACGCCGAGCTCGCCGCCGGCCGTTCGCGCGGACCGCTGCACGGCTTCCCGCACGCTGTGAAGGATCTGCTGGCGGTGAAGGGGATCCGCACCACCCAGGGCTCGCCGATCTTCCGCGACTTCGTCCCCGACGCCGACAGCCTCGCCGTCGAGCGGCTGCGCGCGGCCGGGGTGATCTTTGTCGGCAAGACCAACACCCCCGAGTTCGGCCTCGGCTCGCACACCTTCAATCCGGTCTATGGCGTCACGCGCAACGCCTGGGACGTGACGAAGTCGGCGGGCGGCTCCAGCGGCGGGGCGGCCGTGGCCCTGGCGCTCAGGATGCTGCCCCTCGCCGACGGCAGCGACTACGGTGGTTCTCTGCGCAATCCGGCCGGCTGGAACCATGTGATGGGCTTTCGCACCAGCTACGGGCGCGTGCCCACACGGGTGCGCGAGGACTGGCTGCCGTCCATGGGCGTCGCCGGGCCGATGGCGCGCACCGTCGCCGACGTCGCCCTGATGCTGTCGGTCCAGGCCGGACCCGACCCGCGCGTGCCGCTCGCCATGGAAAGCCCAGGCGCGCCCTTGCGCGACGTCCGGCCGATCGATCCGCGCGGCAAGCGCATCGCCTGGGCCGGCGACTTCGGCGGCTTCGCCCCCTGCGATCCGGAGGTGCTGGCGGTGTGCGAGGGCGCGCTGAAGACCTTCGAGGCTCTCGGCTGCGTCGTCGAGCCGGCCTTCCCCGACTACCCGCTGGAGGCGGCCTGGGAGGCCTTCCGCCTGCTTCGCGCCTGGCAGAGCGGCTCGAACCTGGTCGACCACTACCGCGACCCCGCCCGCCGCGCCCTGATGAAGCCGGAGGCCGTATTCGAGGTCGAGACCGGCCTTGCCCTCTCGGCCTTCGACGTCGCCCGCTGGTCGGCCGTGCGCAGCGAGTGGAGCCAGGCCGTCCGGCGCTTCTTCGAGACCTACGACTACCTCGTCGCGCCCACCGCCCTGGTGTTCCCGTTCGACGCCGGCCAGGCCTGGCCGCGCGAGATCGCCGGCCGGCCGATGGCCACCTACCACGCGTGGATGACCGGGGTCTGCCTCGTCAGCCTCTCCGGCTGCCCGTCCCTCGCCGTGCCGGCGGGATTCTCCGCAGCGGGCCTGCCCATGGGCCTGCAGATCGTCGCGCCCGTGCACGCCGAGATGGCCTGCCTCGGCCTCGGCGCCGCCTACGAGGCCGCCAGCCCCTGGATCGCCGCCGCCCGCCCGCCGCTGCTGCGGGCCGCCGACTGAAGCGCCCCCCCGGAGGCCGTCCGATGCCCATCCTCACCGACGACATGCGCCGCCTCGTCGAGGAGCAGTCGCTGGGGTTCGTCGCCACCGTCTGCCCCGACGGCACGCCGAACCTGTCGCCTAAGGGCACGACCGCGGTGTTCGACGAAGATCATCTCGTCTGGGCCGACATCCGCTCGCCGGCCACGATCCGCAACCTCGCCGCCAATCCGGCCATGGAGGTCAACGTCGTCGATCCGATCCTGCGCAAGGGCTACCGCTTCAAGGGCGTGGCCGAGGTGTTCGCCGAGGGTCCGCAGTTCGACGCCATCGTCGCCTTCTTCCGCGCCCGCGGCTCGACCAGCGCCTTCCGCCACGTGGTGCGCCTGCGCGTCCAGCGCGCCGCGCCTCTGATCTCGCCGGCCTACGACCAGGGCCGCACCGAGGCCGAGGTCGCCGCGCAATGGGAGCAACGCTACGCCGAGCTGAAGGCGAAGCGCGGCTAGAGCGCGTTCCGCAAAAGTGGAACTCGGTTTTGCGATCAGAACGCGCTCGAACTTCTGATTCTAGAGCACGATTCAACGATCAGACGGTTCCATCTGCTCGCATCGTGCTCTAGGCGCGCCGCCCCGGCCCGCAACGGCCCGCGGGCCGCCCGATCTAGCGCATGTGCTCCCAGAGCTCGCGCTCCTCCTCCAGGCGGCCGTGCTCGTCGCCCTTGAAGTCGCCGCGGGAGACGACGCCCAGGATGCGCCCGTCCTCCACCAGCGGGACATGGCGGAAGCCGCCGTCCCACATCAGGCGCAGGGCGTCGATCGCCGTCTTGCCGGGGGCCATGGTGACCGGGTTCTTGGTCATCGCCGAGCCCAGGGTGGTGCGCGCCGCGCTCCGGCCCTTGGCCAGCACGCCGCAGACCGCGTCGCGACCGGTGAAGATGCCGGCCAGGCGCCCCTCGCCGTCCGTCACCAGCACCGAGCCGGCGCGCCGCTCGGCCATGGCCTGGCACGCCTCGCGGACGCTGGCCGTCGCCGGCAGGACCAGGGGGTCCTGGTTGCAGATGATGTCCGACAGTCGACGCATGCCTCGCTCCGAGCCCCCACCGGTGGCCCGAACGCTGCGCCGCGTGCGGAGCCGCGTCGTTGACGAGGATCAAGCCAGGGGGATCAAGCCGGGGTTTCGACGGGCGCCTGGCCGCGCACCGCCATCGGCGCGAAGTGCGAGCGGTACTCCGCCGGGGTCATGCCGGTCTCGCGCTTGAACAGGCTGCGGAAGAAGGCGACGTCGTCATAGCCGACCTCCGAACTGATCGACTGGATCGGCCGCACGTCGCGCTCCAGCATCGCCTTGGCCGCTTCGATCCGCAGCGCCTGCATATAGGCCGACGGCAGCCGTCCGGTCGCCGACTTGAAGTGGCGCACGAAGGTCCGGGGGCCCAGGCCCGCGCGCCGGGCCAGGTCCTCGGTGCAGAGGTCGGTGTGGTAGTTGGCCTGCAGATAGGCCTCGACCTGGCGGATGCGGTCGTCGCCGTGGTCTCGCGCCACCGGCAGCACCGCATAGCCCGACTGGTGCGTGCGCGGCATCGGCAGCAGCAGGGCCTTGGCGCACTGCACCGCGACCTCGTGGCCGCACAGCTTCTCGACCAGGTACAGGGAGACGTCCATCGCCGCATAGACCCCACCGCTGCACAGCAGCCGCGCGTCCTCGGTGACGAACAGGTCCGGGCGCCAGCGCACCGCCGGGTAGCGCTCGGCGAGCCGGTCGCACAGGGCCCAGTGGCTGGTGCCCTCGCGCCCGTCCAGCAGCCCCGCCTCGGCCAGGTACGCAGCGCCCATGCAGACGCCGGCCAGGTAGGCCCCGGCCTCGTACTGCCGCCGTAGCCACGGCGTCAGCGCCTGGTGCCGCTCCAGGCCGAGCTCGAGGTCGATGCCGGACGAGGAGACGATGACGATGTCCGAGCCGTCGGTGTCGTCCACGGCCGACATCGGCGTCAGCAGCAGCCCGGACGGATCCATCACCGGACGGCCGTCGAGGGTGGCGGTGCGCACGTGGAACGCGGGCTCGGCGGGGCGGCCCTGCAGGGCGTTCCACAGGGCCCCGGCCGCGTGGAAGATCTCCACCGGCACGATCGCCGTGGAGGCGTGGCCTCCCTCGAGCAACACCACGGTCACGCTCAGCATCTGTCGGTGTCCTCGCGCGTCTTCGGGGGCGGCGGGAACCGGCTTCGCCTGCGAAAGCGCGCCGATCCTCTGGTTCAGGGCGAAATTCATGGCCGGGACCGTTGCCAGGTTGAGTGAACATGGGGCTTTCCCGCGACAAGCGGAAGCGGTCGCCCCCCGGGGGCCGAGGGAGGGGGCGACCGCCCGGGTCAGCCGGCCGACGAGGGGTCGAGGCCGTCCGCCAGGGGGGTGATCCGCGTCGCGGGGAAGCCGCTGAGACGGGCGTGCTCGTGGATCACGGCCTCGTCCTCGGCCAGGTAGACGCAGAAGGTCTTGTCCTGGGCGACGTACGACTGCTGCCACTGCACGCGCGGCGCCAGCTGCGCCAGGGCCGCGTTGGACGCGGCGGCGGCGGCCTTCCGGGCGTCGGGCGACAGGGCGCCGACGCCGGGAATGTCCCGCTCGATCATGTACTTCTTCATGGAAAGAAATCTCCGTTTGCGAGGCTGGCGAACCTGACGGCTCGCGCGGCGCGGGCAAAGGCGGTGATCCGGACAACCTGCGGGGGCGATCACGCCTCGCGGCGGCGCATGGCGCGCCAAACGCGGGTGCTGACGGTGAGCCGCCTGCCTGCGCCCGGCGTTCCCTTCCGCGACGACAGGGTTTCCACGGCCGACGCGCGGGCCGAGAATGGGGCCGGACGAAAGGAGCCGCCGTGCGCGACGTGGTGCTCGACGATCTGACGGCGATCCTGCCGCCCCTGCTGCAGAGCCTCGACGCCCTGGGCTTCGTCTCGCGCTACCTGCATCCGCCCGACTTCGCCGCCGTGCTGGAGGCCGCGGGCGCCCCCGACGCCGCCCTCGCCGAGACGCTGACGCGCATGGACGCCTGGCCAGCCGAGCTTGGTGGCCTTAGGGAGATCCTGACCGGCGTGGCGGACGAGGCGTCGGCCGCCTTCGCCGAGTTGCGCGGCGGCGGCGGCGACGACATGCGGACCGCGTACCGGGCGCTTCGCCACCTGCCGCGGGCGATGGAGGGGCTCTATCCCCTGGCCGCCGGCCTGCCGCCGGTCAGCCGCTTCTTCCTCGAGCCCGGCCGGCGCGACGACGCGGCCCTGATGGCGCGCCTGCGCGACGCCCCGCCGCGCGAGGACGTCGGCGTCTTCCACCTCGACAACGATCCGGGCAGCCGTGGCGGCTTCTCCCTCTACGTGCCCGAGGACTACGCCGAGAACCGGCCGGCGCCCCTGGTCATGGCCCTGCACGGCGGGGCCGGCAACGGACGCGGCTTCCTCTGGAGCTGGATCCGCGAGGCGCGCAGCCGCGGCGCCATCCTTGTCGCCCCGACCGCCCTCGGCGACACCTGGGCGCTGACGGGCCGCGACGTCGACACGCCGAACCTCGAGCGCATCCTCGGCATCGTGCGCGGCCGCTGGGCGGTCGATCCGAGCCGCCTGCTGCTCACCGGCATGAGCGACGGCGGCACCTTCAGCTACGTCAGCGGCCTGGAGCCGACGTCGGCCTTCACGCACCTGGCGCCGATCTCGGCCGCCTTCCACCCGATCCTGGCCCAGATGGCCGACCCGGACCGCCTCGCCGGCCTGCCGATCCACATCGTCCACGGCGCGCTCGACTGGATGTTCCCGATCGACATGGCGCGCGAGGCGCAGGCGGCCCTCGCCGCCGCCGGGGCGGCGGTCACCTACGTCGAGATCGACGACCTCAGCCACACCTACCCGCGCGAGGCCAACGCCGCGATCCTCGACTGGCTGGGGGCTCCCTGACGGCGCTCAGGCCGCGCGGGCGATGATCTCGACCGGCGCGGCGATCCCCGCGTCCAGGGCGGCGCGCAGGTTGGCCATCTTGCGCCCCGCCGTCGGCCCCATGACGATCTGCAGGCCGAGCGGCGGCGGTCCGCCGGACGCAGCGGCGCGGGCGGCCATGCGGTCGAGGACCTGCAGGACGAGGTCCCGCCGGCTGGTCTCGGCCTCGACCTCGAACCCCGCCGCCTCCAGCCCCGCCCGGTAGGCGGCCGGCGTCTCGACGAAGCTGTGCGCCGCCTCAGAGGCCCAGGGCGTCGGATAGGCGATGTCGCCCGGGCCCGTGCGCATGACGTCGTAGATCCCGAACCGGGCCCCCGGCTTCAGGACCCGCCGGGCCTCGGCGAACAGCCGCGCCTTGTCGGCGATGTTCATGCCCACGTGCAGCAGCCAGGCGCCGTCGAAGGTACGAGCCTCGAACGGCAGGTCGAGCGCGCTTGCGACCCGATAGTCGACCCGGTCGGCCAGCCCGACCGCCTCGGCCAGGGCGGTGGCCGTCGCCACGAAGTTCGCCGTCAGGTCGACGCCGCTCACGTGGCCGGCCCCGTGCTCGGCGAAGTAGCGCGACGCCCCGCCCAGGCCCGAACCGATGTCCAGCAGCCTCCCGCCCGGCGGAGCGCCGAAGGATGCTGCGAAGGCCTCCGTGGCCGTGCGTCCGCCGAGGTGGAACTCGTCCACCGGCGCGAGATCGGCGGGCGTGAGGGTCTCGCGAACCTTCCCGGCGGCCGCGAGCGCGGCGAACACCGCCTCGGCGAGGCCCTCGCGCGCATAGTGACCGGCGGCGGCGTCCTCGGTCGGCATCTGGCGGCTCCGTGCTCTCTGTCGGGCGACGACTATGACCGCCGCCGCCTGGCGTTGCACGCTCCGTCCGGGCGACCGCTGACGCCGGCGCCACCTTGCGGCGAGGACGCGACTCGCCGCCAATCATCGCCCCGGTGCTGGCCGGGCCGGTGCGGGGAGGTCGAGGGCTACTTCGACCCGTTCCGCGCCATGATCGCGCGCATGGTCGAGGCCGGCTACCTGTCCCAGGCTCACCACGACATGGTCGCCTTCGAGCCCGACGTCGAGCGCCTGCTGGGCCGCTTCGCCGCCTACGTCGCCCCGCCGCGCAAGTACGCGGCCGAGGAGCCGCGGCCCTGAAGGGTCAGCCTTCCCAGCCGAACTCCGAATAGACCCGCCCGGCTGCGATGTGGCCTAGCGCTTTGGCCACGTAGGGCACGGTGTTCGCCGGCCACTCGCCCGCCGGGAACCAGCCCAGGTGATCGCACTTGTGCGGCTCGCGGTTGACCGGCTCGCCGGCCCAGGCGTCGGCGCGGAAGAACAGGGACAGGCGCTCCTCCTCCGCGCGCTTGTGCATGGCGTGGACCAGGGTCAGGGCGGCCGGATCGATGTCCAGGCCGGCTTCCTCGGACGCCTCGCGGGCCATGGCGGCGGCGAAGGTCTCGTTCCCGTCCACATGGCCGGCCACCAGGCTGTACTGGCCGTCCGCGTAGCCGGTGTTGAAGCGGCGCATCATCAGCAGGCGCCCGCGCTCGACCAGGACGAGATGCACTTCCGGAATGACCTTGAACCGCGCCATGGACCGCCCCCTCGAACATTCCAAGAACATTGCGAGTCGGCGACCTGTTCAAGCCGCACGCTGCAGGCCCGCCCAGGGCGGCTAGCTGGCGGCGATCCACGCGCGCATGCGCTCGACGAACGGACCGTCCGCCACCGGATCGAACGGCCGCGCCGTCGCCCAGTCGTAGGCCTGGAAGGCCCCGGCCCGCCGCTTCTCCTCCGGCTCGCTCATGAAGCGGGGGATGATGTGGGTGTGCAGCGATGGCTCCAGGTTGGCGAGCGTCATGTAGTTGATGCGGTAGGCCCCGGTCAGGGCGAGCAGGCCGTCGCCGGCCTTGAGCACGTCGAGGCTGTAGCGGGCGCGCGCGGCCTCATCGAGGTCGTTGGGGCTCGGCACGACGGGGTCGGCCAGCAGCAGGCAGTAGCCCGCCAGCGGCTGCACGTCGCCGATCACCAGCCAGCCGGAGGCCATGCGGGTGATGACATAGGGGTTCTCGCCGCGCCGGGCGGCCGCGACCCGTTCCTCGATGAGGTTCATGGCGAAACGGCCCCCTCCCGAACGCCGGGAAGGGGCCGGTCATCCTTACGGATCGATCCGGGCCTCGGCGTAGCCGCTGACCACCACGACGCCGTCCTGGTTCTTGGTCTCCACGTCGAGCTCGACCAGCTTCTGGCCGTCCTTCTCGGTGATCGCCTTGACCGTGGCGGTGGAGTCCAGGGTGTCGCCCGGCCAGACCTGGTTGGTGAAGCGCACGCCGAACTTGGTCAGCCGCGCATCGCCGACGTAGTCGGTCAGCATCTTGCCGGTCATGCCCATGGTCAGCATGCCGTGGGCGAACACCGACGGGTACCCGGCCACCTTGGTGGTGAAGATCTCGTCCGTGTGCAGCGGATTGTAGTCGCCCGACGCCCCCGCGTACTGCACGATCTGGGTGCGCTTAAGGTCCTCCACGAGGCGCGCGGAGTGGACGTCGCCGACTTTCAGTTTGCTGGCGCTCAAAGCCATCGTCGCTTCTCCTCAGGACTTCGCGTCGACGGGACGTTCGGTGCGCACGCCCACGCCGCGGGCGGTGATCACCAGTTCGCCGTTCTGGTCGCGGTATTCGGTGACGCTCTCGGAGAACACCAGCTTGCCGGCGCGCTTGCTCTCGCGCTCCCAGGTGTTTCCGGGCTTGGTCGTGGCGGTCAGCACGTCGCCGGGCTTCAGGTGCCGGTGGTACTCGAAGTGCTGCTCGGCGTGCAGGCCGCCACCACCCCCACCACCGCCGCCGCCGCCAGGCGCACGGGTGACGCCGGTCGGGTTCTTGCCCGAGCCGAACCAGGGCTGGCCGATCTTCGGCCTCAGGAAGTAGTCGGGGTCGAACTGGGCGCTCGCCTGGGCGAACGTCGGCGGGGCGATGATGCCGCCGGCCTCGGTCGTCTTGGCGTAGTCGGGGTCGGAATAGACCTTGTTGTCGTCGCCGACCGAGCGCGCGAACATCAGGATGTGCGACGCTTCGACGGGAAATGTCTTGGCTGCCATGGCGTTTCCTCTTCAATTGACCTCTCTTGCGGAGGGCCGGCGCGCACTTGAGCGAGGTTGACGCGGCGACGTCAACCGCCCAGGCGATCTGCGGCCGCCAGGATGTAGGCCAGCTGGTCGGCCAGCGCCGGTCCGGCGGGGAACACCGCATCGATCGCCGCGGTCCCGACCGTGAACCCGGCCGCCCCCGCCTCGGCCACCGCGGCGATGCGGTCGGCGCAGTCGATCGAGCCGGCCATCACCACCGGCTTGCCGCACGCCTCCTCGCAGACCGCCCGCATCAGGGCCGGCACGTCGCCTTCGAAGCGGTAGGCCAGCAGGTCCAGGCCGTCGACGCCGGCGTGGGCGCAGAGCGCCCGGGCGCTGGCCGCGATCGAGGCCACGTCGCCGGCCAGGCGGCTCGGATGGCCGACCACTTCGCCCGGGAACGGATAGTAGCGGACGCCGGAGCCGGCCAGGATCGGCGCCACCACCTCGGGCCGTGTGCCGCCCATCAGCACGTCGGCCCCGAGATCGACCGCCAGGCGGGCGCCGGACGCCT
>DASZQQ010000426.1:0-5918 GCA_035549595.1 Caulobacteraceae bacterium | reverse complement strand
TCGCGAAAGCGAGGGCCCAGGCGTTTTTTCGGCCAGCGCCCGCCCTTCAGAAAAAGCCTGGGCCCTCGCTTTCGCGAGGGAGAGCGGAATGGGAGGGGCGTTGTGCCGCCCCCCTTCCCCAGGCCCGGCCGCCGGTCCACTCTGGCGGTTCGGGGAAGGGCAGGGGCGGTTGAAGACCTGGGCGTCCATCCAGCATCTTCGGGCCGCCGCGGCGATCGCGGTGGCGGTCTATCACGCCTGCCAGTGGCTGGGCGGCGGCTTCCAGGTCGGGCGCGCCGGGGTCGACGTGTTCTTCGTCATCAGCGGCTTCATCATGTGGTCGATCACGGCGGGCGACGAGACCCCCCGAGCGCCTCCCGCCAAAGTGGACACCGGTTTGGCGATCGGGAGGCGCTCAGACTCCAAGGTTCGAGCCTTCTTGTCCCGGTCAGGTCGATTCGACCTGACCGGGGAAGGCTCGAGGCCGCTGACCTTCCTGCGCCGGCGGATCACGCGGGTCGCGCCGGGCTACTGGGCCGCGACCCTGATCATGGCGGCGATCGCCATCGCCTGGCCGGCCTTCCTGCCCCAGATCCGCGCCGGCTGGAGCCACGTGCTGCTGTCCATGGCCTTCGTCCCGCACCTCGATCCGCTGGGCCAGCCGTTCCCGATGCTGCCGGCCGGCTGGACCCTGAACTACGAGGCCGTGTTCTACGGCCTCTTCGCGCTCGCCCTGATGCTGCCCGAGCGCACGCGGCTTGGGACCATGACCGCGGCGCTCTTCGCCATCGGCGTCTTCGGCTACGTCGACCGGGCGACCTACGCCATGGGGGCCAACTTCATGATGGCCGAGTTCGCCCTCGGGCTCTGGATCGGGCGCCTGGTGCAGACGGGCTTCCTGGTCGGGCCGCGGCTCGGCGCGGCCTTCGTCGCCGCCGCCCTCGCCGCCTTCGCCGTGACCAACACCGCCGGCTGGGCAGACAGCTTCTTCCGGCCGCTGGTCTGGGGCGCGCCATCGGCGCTGCTGGTCGCCGGGGCCCTGGCCCTCGAGCAGCGCGGCCTCGTCCTCGCCTGGCCGCCGCTGAAGGCCCTGGGCGACGCCTCCTACGCCATCTACCTGGCGCACATGGCCGCCGTAGCCCTGGTCTTCCACCTGGTCGGCATCGCCCAGCCGGCGCTGTTCCTGGCCCTCGCGCTCGCCGCGACGGTGGCGGCGGGCTGGCTGTTCCACGTCGGCGTCGAGCGGCCCCTGACCCGGCTTAGCCGCGAGGTCCTGGCGACCCCCGCGCCGGCGCATTGAGTACTTCTATCGCCAGGATCGGAGCAATCGATTGGACGCCCCGCGCCCACGGGCCTAGGACAGGCCCGCCGGACGGGCGACCGTCCCATCGCTTTGCCCAAAGACCACACGAGGGAGCCGACCATGGCGCTTGGCAGCAGCAAGACTTTGCAGAACCTGAAGGACGCCTTCGCCGGCGAGAGCCAGGCGAACCGCCGCTACCTCTACTTCGCCCAGAAGGCCGACGTGGAAGGCTACAACGACGTGGCCGCCGTGTTCCGCTCGACCGCCGAAGGCGAGACCGGCCACGCCCACGGCCACCTCGAGTTCATGGAAGGCGTGGGCGACCCCGCCACCGGCCTGCCGATCGGCGGCACCGCCCTGAACCTGAAGGCCGCCATCGCCGGCGAGACGCACGAGTACACCGACATGTACCCGGGCATGGCCCGCACGGCGCGCGAAGAGGGCTTCGAGGAAATCGCCGACTGGTTCGAGACCCTGGCCAAGGCCGAGAAGTCCCACGCCGGCCGCTTCCAGCGCGCCCTCGACGGCCTGGACTGAACCTGACCTCCCTCCCCCTCTGTGGGGAGGGACAGACCGCGTAGCGGTCAGGGTGGGGGAGTCCGGGAACGCAGGACGCCAGCCGTCTGGCGTCCTGGCCTGCACTCACTTCCCCACCCTGTCGGCTTCGCCGACTTTCCCTCCCCATGAAGGGGAGGGAGGAACTCGACCATGACCGACACCCCGCCCGCCAAGACCGAGGGGCGCCGCGAAGGCAGCCTCGACGCACCGTTCCGCCATCCGATCGCCTGGCGCGATCCGGAGTTCTACGACCTCGCAAAGGTCGAGGCGGAGATGGAGCGGGTGTTCGACATCTGCCACGGCTGCCGGCGCTGCTTCAATCTGTGCGACAGCTTCCCGCGCCTGTTCGACCTCATCGACGAGGGGCCGACGGGCGAGGTCGACGGCGTCGACAAGGCCGACTACGTCAAGGTCACCGAAGCCTGCACCCTGTGCGACATGTGCTTCATGACCAAGTGCCCCTACGTGCCGCCGCACGAGTGGAACGTGGACTTCCCGCACCTGCTGCTTCGCCACCGCGCCGCGCTACGCAAACGTGACGGGGGCGACTTCGTGCGCGAGCAGCTGGGCGAGACCGACCGCAACGGCAAGCTGGCCAAGCCGGTCGCCGGCCTCGCCAACTGGGCCACCGACCTCGGCAACAAGCCCGTGCGCGGCCTGATGGAGGCCGTCGCCGGCATCGACAAGACGGCCAAGTTGCCGAAGTACCATTCGCGCACCGCGTCCGACCGGCTGAAGTCGCCGCTGGCCCCCGACCCGGCCGGCCCCGCCTTCGGCCAGCGCAAGGCGGCGATCTATACGACCTGCTTCGTGGACTACAACGAGCCCGATGTGGCGGTGGCCGCCCGCGCTGTGCTCGCCAAGCAGGGTGTGGAGACCAAGCTCGCCTACCCCGAATGCTGCGGCATGCCCCAGCTCGAGGCCGGAGACCTGGCCGAGGTCGCCCGCCGGGCCGAGAAGGTCGCCGCCGAACTCGCGCCCCTGATCGACGCCGGCTGGGACATCGTCACCCTCACCGCCAGCTGCGGCCTGATGCTGAAGTTCGAGTGGCCGCTGATCGTGCCCGAGAGCGAGGCGGTCAAGCGCCTGGCCGCCGCCACCCGCGACATCGGCGAGTATGTGGTCGAGCTCAACAAGGCCCACGGCCTCGCGCCGGGCATGACCGCGCCGGCCGGCGGCGTCACGGTGCACATGGCCTGCCACGCCCGGGCCCAGAACATGGGCGCCAAGTCGGCCGAGATGCTGCGCCTGATCCCGGACGCCAAGGTCGACGTCATCGAGCGCTGCTCAGGGCACGGTGGCACCTTCGGGGTGATGAAGGAGACCCATCCCATAGCCGTGAAGGTCGGCAAGCCGGCCGCGCGGCAGGTGACGCAGAAGGGCAACGAGACCCTGTGCTCGGACTGCCCGCTGGCCTGCAAGCACCTCGGCCAGCTGGTCAGCCTCGAGACCGGCGCCGCGGCGCCGCGCCAGGCCCATCCGATCGAGGTGCTCGCCCAGGCCTACGGCCTCGTCTGAGGAGCTGGTTGAAGCATGCCCGCCGCCGCCCGCAAGGTCACGCCGCAAGACATCGTTCCGGACGCCGAGTTCCGCACCGAGCGCGCCCAGCGCCGCGCCGCCCTGCTGCCGAAGAAGAAGCTGCGCCGCATCGACGTCGGCCCGTACTGCACCGCCTATTTCGAGTGCTACGAGACCATGCTGTTCCAGATCCAGGAGATGCTCCTGATCGAGAAGGGCGGCGAGGAGCAGCTGAAGGACGAGCTGGCCGCCTACAACCCCCTGATCCCGCAGGGCGGCGAGCTGGTGGCGACGGTGATGTTCGAGATCGACGATCCCCTGCGCCGGGCCAACATCCTGGCCCGCCTGGGCGGCGTCGAGGACCACTTCTTCCTGCAGATCGGCGACGAACGCGCCCCGGCCCGGCAGGAGGGCGACATCGAGCGCACGCGCGAGGACGGCAAGACGAGCTCGGTCCACTTCCTGCGCTTCCCGCTCACCGACGCCCAGGCCGCCGCCTTCCGCGATCCGGCCGTGACCGTGATGCTGGGCTGCGACCACGACCTCTACGACCACCGCGCCGTGCTGAGCGCGGCGACCCGCGAAGAGCTGGCGAAGGATCTGGGCTAGAGCCTTCCCCGGTCAGGTCGGATCGACCTGACCGGGACAAGAAGGCTCGATTCTTTGAGTTTGAGCGCCTCCTGATCGCCAAACCGGTTCCCACTTTGGCGGGAAGCGCTCTAGGGGCCTGTTTTGCGCTGGCGGCGCGAGCCCTTACGCTCACGCTCATGCCGCGACCGGTCCTCATCATCGGCCACCCTGGCCACGAACTCCTCGTCCATGACTGGATGACGCGGACGCGCCCCATCGTGCTGATCCTGACCGACGGGTCGGGGTCGGCGGGCGCCCCGCGCATCGACGACAGCCGCCGCATCGTCGAGGCGGCCGGCGCGACACCGGGACCAGTGTTCGGCGCCTGGCCGGACAGCGCCGCCTATGCGGCGATCCTGGCCGGCGATCCGGGCCTTTTCGTACCCGTGGCGCGCGCCGCGGCCCAGGCGATCACGGCGGAGGCGGCGAGCCTTGTCGTGTGCGACGCCATCGAACACTTCAACCCCGTGCACGACCTCTGCGGCGTCGTCGCCGCCCTCGCCTGCGCCCTCGCCGGCCCGCCGCGCCCGGCGCTCTGGGAGATCCCGATCGAGCAGCCGCTGGACTACGCCGCCTTGCCGGAGGGCTGGCAGGTGCGCCGCCTTGCCCCGGCCGCCGTGGCGCGGCGCCGTTCGGCCGCCGAGAGCGTGCCGGCGCTGGCGGGCGAGCTGGCGCGCCGCAGCCGCGAGCGCCCCGAGGCCGAGGCGCTGGAGATCCTGGCGCCGGTCGCGGACGGCCGGCCCCTGCTGCCGCCCCCGGACGGCGAGCCGTTCTACGAGACCTTCGGGCGCCGGCGGCTGGCCGAAGGCGTCTACCGCGACCTGATCACCTGGCGCGGCCACGTCGCCCCCTTGGCGCGGGCCCTGGCCGAGGCGGTCCTGGGACCGGCGGCGGTCGGCTGAACCGGTGGCCGGCGCCGTCCTCATCGCCAACCAGTGGCTGACCGAGCGCAGCGGCACGGTCGTCGTCACCGCCGACCTCGCCCGCGGTCTCGCCCGCCGGGGCTGGCGCGTCGCCGTCTACGCGCCGCTGATGGGCGCGGTCGCCGAGACCCTGCAGGCCGAGGGCGCGGTCGAGCTGGTGTCCGACATCGCCCTGGCGTCGTTCGTCCCCGACCTCATCCACGGCCACCAGCTGGTCCCGCTGCTGGCCGCCCTGGCCCGCTTCCCCACGGCCCCGGCCCTGCAGGTCTGCCACGACGCGGTCAACTGGATGGACGCACAGGTCCCCCTGGCCCGGGTGCGGACGCATGCGGCCGTCGACTTTGCCTGCCGCGAGCGCGTCTGCGCCGAGCTGGGCCTGGCGCCGGACGAGACGCCGATCCTCTCCAACGCCCTCGACCTTGGCCGCCTGCCGCCGCGGGGACCGCTGCCGCAGCGTCCGGCGCGGGTCCTGATCGTCGCCCATCACCACGGCGGGCACGTGGCCGAGGTCCAGGCGGCCTGCGAGCGCGCCGGCTTGGCGCACGAGACCGTCGGGACGGCGGCCGGCCGCCCGGTGAACGACCTGGAGGCCTGGATGGCGCGGGCGGACATCGTCGTCGGCGCGGCTCGCATCGCCCTGGAGGCAATGGCGATCGGCTGCGCGGCCCTCGTGTGCGACGCCCGCGGCCTGGCCGGCATGGCGCGCGCGGCGGACTTCGACGCCTGGCGCGGGTGGAACTTCGGGCGCCGCCTGCTGACCGCCCCGGTCACCGCCGAGGGGGTCGGCGAGGCGCTCGCCACCTACGACGCCGACGATGCGGCGGCGCTCAGCGCGCGGGTGCGCGCCGAGTGCGGCCTGGAGCCGGCCATCGACCGGCTCGAAGCCCTTTACGCCGAGGTGATGGCGGCGGACCGGCGACGGGGACCGCCGGAGGCGGAGGCCGAAGCGGCCCTGTTCGCCGCGACGCTGCAGCGCTGGCTGCCGCTCGACGCCGGCCTGGGGCCGT
>DASZQQ010000425.1:0-17928 GCA_035549595.1 Caulobacteraceae bacterium | reverse complement strand
AACCTGCGGCGTCGCCCTCAATACGGCACGGCGTCCGTGCGGGGCGGTTCGGCCGGTTGCGGCGCTGTCGGGGTCTCGGGGGTCGGGGGCGGGGTCGGGCCGCCGTTCAGGATCTGGCCGATGGTGTCGCCGCCGGTGGCGGGGGCCGCGCCGCCGGGGATCGGCATGGCCTGGAGGCGCGGCAGCGTCGCCGCCATGAAATTGTGCCAGATTTCCGCCGGCGGGCCGCCGCCGGTGACCTTCTTCATCGGCGTGGCGTCGTCCTTGCCGGTCCAGACCGCGGCGACGAAGCCGCCGGTGTAGCCGACGAACCAAGCGTCCTTGTAGTCGCTGGTGGTGCCGGTCTTGCCGGCGAGGTCGTAGCCCGGCACCCGCGCGCGGGTTCCGGTGCCGGCGATCACCACCTGGCGCAGCATCTGGTTCATGTACTGCAGCGCCGGCGAGCCGATCACCGGCTCGCGCGCGACCGGCGCGACGCTGTGGTCGTACAGCACCTTGCCGCTGGCCGTGCGGATGCGCTCGATGCCGTAGGCGCGCGCGCGGAAGCCGCCGTTGGCGAAGGCGTCGTAGGCCTGGGCCATCTCCACCGGGCTGACCTCGACGGCGCCGAGGGCCATGGAGGGGTCGGTCTGGATCTTCGAGGTGATGCCGAGACGATGGGCGGTGTCGGCCACCTTGCCGGTGCCGACCTCGTTGGCAAGGCGCGCCGCGACGGTGTTGATCGACTGGGCCAGCGCCGTCTGCAGGGTGATCGGGCCGAGATAGCGGCCGGTGTAGTTCTTGGGCTCCCAGTTGCCGATCTTGATCGGCTCGTCGACCACCGGCTCGAACGGCGTGTGCCCGGCCTCCATGGCCGTCAGGTAGACGAACGGCTTGAACGACGAGCCGGCCTGGCGGCGCGCGTCGCCGGCGCGGTCGAACTGGCTCTCGGCGTAGATGGCGCCGCCGACGTAGGCGCGGATGCGGCCCTCGCCGTCGAGGGCGACCAGCGCCGCCTGCTGCACGCCCTGGGCCGCGTGGGCGGCGACGCCGGCGCGCACGGCCTGCTCGGCGGCCGCCTGGATGGGCAGGTCCAGGGTGGTCTCGACGACCAGGTCCTCGGTCGGCTCGCCCACCTGGCTGCGCACCTGGTTGTCCAGCCAGTCGACGAAGTACTGCGCGCGCTGGTTGGCCAGGAAGGCCGAGACGTGCACCGGATGGGCGAAGGTCTCGTCGCGCTGCTGCGGGGTGATCGCGCCCATGCGCACCATCTCGTTCAGCACCACGGTCGCGCGCCTGGCCGCCCGCTCGGAGTTGGCGGCCGGGTTGTAGCGCGACGGGCCCTTCATGGTCGCCGCCAGCAGGGCCGCCTCGCCGAGGGTGAGGTCCTTGGCCGGCTTGTTGAAGTAGCGCTGGGCGGCGGCCTCGATGCCGTAGGCGCCGCCACCGAAGTTCACCCGGTTCATGTAGAGCGCCAGGATCTGCTTCTTCGAGAAGTGCGCCTCCAGCCACACCGCCAGGATCAGCTCCTGCGCCTTGCGCCGGATGTTCTGGGCCGGGGTCAGGAACAGGTTGCGCGCCAGCTGCTGGGTGATGGTCGAGCCGCCGCGCAGGGGCCCGCCGGGATGCGCCAGGTTCCAGATCTCCGAGCGCAGCATGCCCCAGGGGTTGAAGCCGAAGTGGTGGTAGAACTGGCGGTCCTCGATGGCGACGAAGGCGGCCGGCACGTAGGGCGGCAGCTTGTCGATGTCGGCCGGCGGCGAGTACTGGCTGCCGCGCACGGCGACCACCGCGCCCGAGCGGTCGAGGTAGGTGATCGAGGGCTGGCGCTGGACGTCGTACAGCTTGGAGGTGTCGGGCAGGCCCCAGGCGAACACCGCCAGGAAGCCGACGACGAAGATGAGGCCCCAGACGACGAGCACCATGGTCCAGTAGACCAGGGCCTGGAGCGGGGTGCGCCGGCGGCGGGGCGCGCCCTGTGCGTTCGCCATGTGACCTTCACGTCCTCGAGCCGTTGGCCCGCCCCCGAAGGGCTTCTAGTGCCTTGGCCCGCGCTTGGGGAGACCTTCCATGACGACATGCGCGCGCAGGGTTGATCGAAGGTGAATCCGACGCGCTTCCGGCGCCTCGCGAACCCTGCCATATCGGGCCCCGTGACCCCCGACCTCGACGCCGCCCGCGACCTCCTACGCCGCACCTTCGGCCACGCCGACTTCCGCGGCCTGCAGGCCGAAGTGATCGCCGAGATCCTGGCGGGCCGCAGCGCCATGGCCGTGCTGCCCACGGGCGGGGGCAAGAGCGTCTGCTACCAGATTCCGGCCCTGCTCAGGGACGGCGTCGGCCTGGTCGTCTCGCCGCTGATCGCCCTGATGTCCGACCAGGTCGAGGCCCTGCGCCAGTCCGGCGTCGCCGCCGCGCGGCTGGATTCGGGCCTGACCCTCGCCGAGCGCGACGAAACCTGGCGGCGGCTCGACGCGGGCGAGCTCAAGCTGCTCTACCTCTCGCCAGAGGGGCTGATGACGCCGAACGTGCTGAGCCGCGTCTCGCGCCTGGCGCTGTCGGTCATCGCCGTCGACGAGGCGCACTGCGTCAGCCAGTGGGGACACGACTTCCGCCCGGAGTACCGCGCGCTCGGGCGCCTGGCCGAACTGTTCCCGGACGTGCCGCGCCTGGCCGTCACCGCCACGGCCGACGCGCGCACGCGTGAGGACATCCGCCGCGAGCTGAGGCTCCAGGACGCCGCCGAATTCGTCGCCAGCTTCGCCCGCCCCGAGCTGGCCCTCGCCGCCGAGCACAAGCACGGGCCGGTGGCCAACCGGGTCGCGGCGCTGGTCAAGGCCAAGCCCGGCCGCTCGGGCGTGGTCTACGCCGGCACGCGCGACGGCACCGAGACCCTGGCCGAGCGCCTCGTCGCCGAGGGCGTCCCCGCCCGCGCCTACCACGCCGGCCTCGACAAGCAGGTCCGCCACGACCGGCTCACATGGTTCCTCGCCGAGGACGAGGCGGTGATGGTCGCGACCATCGCCTTCGGCATGGGCATCGACAAGCCCGACGTCCGCTTCGTCATCCACGCCGATCCGCCCTCGTCGATCGAGGCCTACTGGCAGGAGGTCGGCCGCGCGGGGCGCGACGGCGAGCCGGCCGAGGGGGTGGTGCTGTTCAGCGCCTCGGACATGGCCTGGGCGCTGCGCCGCATCGCCTCGCGCGACCTGCCCGACGAGGTGGCCCAGGTGCAGCGACGCAAGGTCGGCCAGCTCTATGCCATGCTGAACGGCGCCGGCTGCCGCCCGGCCGCCGTGCGCCGCTATTTCGGCGAGACCGGCGTCGAGCCCTGCGGGGTGTGCGACCACTGCGTCTCGCCGCCGCTCGGCGTCGACGCCACCGAGGCGGCCCAGAAGGCGCTGTCGGCCGTGCACCGCCTGGGCGGGCGCTTCGGCCGCGGGCGCCTGGTCGACCACCTGCTGGGCAAGACCAAGGAGGTCAGCGACTTCGAGGCCGGCCTCTCCACCTACGGCGTCGGCCGCGAGTTCAGCCCGGCCGGCTGGCGCAGCCTGATCGACCAGCTGCTGTTCGACGGCCTCCTGGTCGAGGACCCCAACGACGGCCGCCCCCTGATCGGCCTCGGCGACCCCTCCGAAGTCCGCCGCGTCTACCGCGGCGAACGCCGCGTGACCCTGCTGAAGGAGCCGGAGTCGCACGATGCGCCGACCCGCTCGGGGCGTTCGCGACGGCGGCGTGGCGAGGTGCCGGCCGAGCCCCTCGGCTCGGCCGCCGCCGAGTTGTTCGACCGCCTGCGCTCGTGGCGCCGCGCCGAAGCGGCCCGCCAGCGTGTGCCGCCCTACGTGATCTTCGCCGACCGCACGCTGGCCGACATCGCTCGCGACCCGCCGCGAACCCTCGACGCTCTCGCGCGCATCGGCGGCGTCGGCCAGGTCAAGCTCGATCGCTACGGCGACGGCGTCCTGCGCGTCGTCGCGGGAGACGAGGGTTAGACGTCCACCTCGGCGTCCAGGGCGTTGTCCTGGATGAATTCGCGGCGGGGTTCGACGAGGTCGCCCATCAGGCGGGTGAACATGTCGTCGGCGTCGTCGGCGTGGGCGACCTTGACCTGCAGCAGGGTGCGGGCGCTGGCGTCCAGGGTGGTCTCCCAGAGCTGCTCGGGGTTCATTTCGCCGAGGCCCTTGTAGCGCTGGATCGAAAGCCCCCGGCGGCCGGCGTCGAACACCGCGGCGACGAGGTCGAGCGGGCCGCGGATGGTCTGGCTGCGGTCGCGGCGCCGGAAGGTGGCCGGGG
This sequence comes from Caulobacteraceae bacterium, assembly GCA_035549595.1. GTDB lineage: Bacteria > Pseudomonadota > Alphaproteobacteria > Caulobacterales > Caulobacteraceae > Acaudatibacter. Next base: position 13,656 of record DASZQQ010000425.1, on the reverse strand, counting down.
CCGGGAAGGTCTCGGCCAGGCGCTGGGCGCGCTCGGCCAGACGCCGGGCGTCGGCGGCGTGCAGCAGCAGTTCGTCGAGCACGATGCGCTCGGTGACGCCGCGCTTGACGCGCGAGAAGGTGAACCCGCCGCCGTCGGCCGGCGCGCCCGACCACGGGCCGTCGCCTTCCTCGGCGTAGAGGTCGAGCCTGGCCGCGGCCGCGGCCATGTCCGGCGTCTCGCCCAGGAGGCCGCCCAGCGCCGCCTGTTCGATGGCGAAGGCCGGGGCGCGGGCCGCCAGGCGGTCGATGTTGGCCTTGGCCTGGCGGGCGATCTGGACGAGGTCGGCCAGGTCGCGGCCGGTCATGCGCTCGCCGGACGGCAGGTCGAGCTCGGCCCCGTCGAGGCCCTCGTCGACCAGGTAGGTCTCCAGCTCGGCGTCGTCCTTCAGGTAGCGCGACGAGCGGCCCTTGGCGGCTTTGTAGAGCGGCGGCTGGGCGATGTAGAGGTAGCCGCGCTCGATCACCTGCGGCATCTGCCGGTAGAAGAAGGTCAGGAGCAGGGTGCGGATGTGCGCCCCGTCCACGTCGGCGTCGGTCATGATGACGATGCGGTGGTAGCGGATCTTCTCGATGTCGAAGTCGTCGCGGCCGATGCCGGCGCCCAGCGCCGTGATCAGCGTGCCGACCTGCTCGGACCCCAGCATCTTGTCGAACCGGGCGCGCTCGACGTTCAGGATCTTGCCGCGCAGGGGCAGGACGGCCTGGTTCTCGCGGTTGCGCGCCTGCTTGGCCGAGCCGCCGGCCGAATCGCCTTCGACCAGGAAGATCTCGCTCTTGGCCGGGTCGCGCTCCTGGCAGTCGGCGAGCTTGCCGGGCAGGGAGGTGATGTCGAGGGCGCTCTTGCGCCGCGTCAGCTCACGCGCCTTGCGCGCCGCTTCGCGGGCGGCGGCGGCCTCGGCGATCTTCTGCACGATCAGGCGCGCCTCGGTGGGGTGTTCCTCGAACCATTGCGCCAGGCCTTCGCCGACCAGGCCTTCGACGGCCGGGCGCACCTCGGACGAGACCAGCTTGTCCTTGGTCTGGGACGAGAACTTCGGGTCGGGCACCTTGACCGACAGCACGCAGGTCAGGCCCTCGCGCGCGTCCTCGCCCGACAGCGTCACCTTCTCGCGCTTGGTCGCGCCGGAGCTTTCGGCGTAGCCGGTGATGATGCGCGTCAGCGCGCTGCGGAAGGCCGACAGGTGCGTGCCGCCATCCCGCTGCGGGATGTTGTTGGTGAAGCACAGCACGTTCTCGTGGTAGCCGTCGTTCCACCACAGGGCGAGGTCGATCTGGACCTTGTCGCGCTCGCCGCGGATCACGATCGGCGTCTTCACGAGGGCGGTCTTGGCCTTGTCGAGGTGGCGCACGAACGCCTCCACCCCGCCGTCGTAGTGCAGCAGCTCCTCGAACGGCTCGGCGCCGCGCAGGTCGGCGAAGCGGATGGTGACGCCCGAGTTCAGGAACGCCAGCTCGCGCAGGCGGTGCTCCAGCGTCTTGCGGTCGAACTCGATCATCGAGAACGTCTCGGCCGAGGGCATGAACGTCACCTCGGTGCCGGTCAGGAACTCGCCGTTCTCGCGCTTCGGGGCTGTGCCGGTGATGGCCAGCGGCGCGACCGGGTCGCCGCGCCGGAAGGTCATCTCGTGCTTCAGGCCCTCGCGGTAGACGACCAGCTTCAGCCAGTCGGAGAGGGCGTTCACCACCGAGACGCCGACGCCGTGCAGGCCGCCGGAGACCTTGTACGAGTTCTGGTCGAATTTCCCGCCGGCGTGCAGCTGGGTCATGATGACCTCGGCCGCCGAGACGCCTTCGCCCTCGTGGATGTCGGTGGGGATGCCGCGCCCGTCGTCGGTGACCGTGGCGCTGCCGTCGGGATTGAGGATCACCTGGACGCGCGTCGCCCAGCCGGCCAGGGCCTCGTCGATGGCGTTGTCCACCACCTCGTAGACCATGTGGTGCAGGCCCGAGCCGTCGTCCGTGTCGCCGATGTACATGCCCGGCCGCTTGCGCACGGCGTCGAGGCCCTTCAGCACCTTGATGGAGTCTGCGCCGTATTCGGCGGCGCCGTCGGAGCTCTCTTCGATCGGTTCGTCGGTCATCCAGTTTCCAGGCCAGCTCCCAGGGGGGGCGTCAGGCGTCCAGCACGGTCAGGGCCGCGCCCTCCACCAGGACGCCGAGGGCCCGACCCTTGAGGGTTACAAAGAGGGCTTCGTCAGTGCCGGTCAGGAACGCCTGCAGGCCGAGCGCCTCGATTTCGTCGAAGAGCGCCGCCCTCCGGACGGGGTCCAGGTGAGCGGCGACTTCGTCCAGGAGTAATATAGGATTCGGCTGCGATTTCGCACGGGAAAGTCGCGCCGCCTGAGCCAAAACCAGGTTCAGAATCAGCGCTTTCTGCTCGCCGGTCGAACATTCGCCGGCCGGCCGGTCCTTCGGCCGGTGACGGACGGCCAGATCGCCCCGGTGAGGCCCGGTCAGGGAGCGTCCGGCGGCCCTGTCGCGCTCGCGTCCGGCGGCCAGGGCGTCGGCCAGGCGTCGCTCGATGTCGGCCAGGTCCGCGCCGCCGGCGGCCATCTTCTCCCACTCGCCGGTGAGGTCCAGGGCGGCCTGGGGGAAGGGGCGGTCGACGCGCGAATCGATCTCGGCCTGCAGGTCGGCCAGGGTGCGTGCGCGGGCGTCGGCCATCAGCGCCCCGGACTCGGCCATCCGCGCCTCCAGGGCGCCCAGCCAGGCCGGGTCGGCGGGCTCGTCGGCGGCCAGCAGCCGCATGCGCTCGCGCATCGCCCGGTCGTAGGCGGCGGCGTGGGCGGCGTGGATCGGCGCGGCGGCGAACACCAGTCGGTCGAAGAACCGCCGCCGCTCGGCCGCGCCCTCGAGGAACAGCCGGTCCTGGGCCGGGGTCAGCCAGACCGGGCGGACCAGGTCCGCGAGCCGTCCCGGCGGCAGGGTCTCGCCCTCGATGCGCACGATCCGCCTGGCCGCGCCGGCGGCCTCGACCCCGGTGCCGACCCGCGTCTCGCCCTCGTCGGTCGCGATCGCCGCCGAGACGGCCCAGGCGCGGCCCTGCGCCTCGCCGGGCAGGCGCCGGCCGACCTCGGCGAGCGGCGAGCCCCTCAGGCCCCGGCCGGGCGACAGCAGGCTGATCGCTTCCAGCAGGTTGGTCTTGCCGGACCCGTTCGGGCCGAACAGGAACACGCTCGCCCCGCCGGGCGTCAGCTCGGCGCGCGCATAGTTGCGGAAATCGGTCAGGCCGAGGGCGGCGATGCGGGACTTCATCTCCTCCCCCGCCTCGCTGCGCTTCGCATGGGAGGACGGGACCGCCCCTACGTCCTCTGCGGCATCAGCACGAACTGCACGCCCGGATCGGTGGGGTCCAGCACCAGGGTCGCGTCGAGCACGGTGGTGGCGCCGCCGTGGTCGGCGAAGCGGAAGTCCGCGTTCTCGCCGCCGATCAGGCCGGTCACGTCCAGCAGGTAGCGGGCGTTGAAGCCGATCTCGAACGGCTCGCCGTCGTAGTCGACCTCGACCTCCTCGGTGGCCTGGCCGGTCTCCATGTTGCGCACCGTGAGGATCACCCGGCCCGGCTCGACGGCGAGCTTCACCGAGCGGATCTTCTCGTCCGAGATCGTCGCCACCCGGTCCACCGCCTGGGCGAACAGGCCGTTGTCGATGGTCATGGTGCGGGTGTTGTCGCGCGGGATCACCCGCGCATAGTCGGGGAACGAGCCGTCGATGACCTTGGAGGTCAGGGCCGCGCCGTCGAACTCGAAGCGGATCTTCTGCGGGCTGACCTGCAGCTCGATGGTCTCGCCGGCGTCGTCGAGCAGCCGGCGCGCCTCCTGGATGGTCTTGCGCGGCACGATCACGCCCGGAAGGCCGGCCGAGCCCTCGGGGGCGGGCATCTCGGCCAGCGCCAGGCGCCGTCCGTCGGTGGCCACGGCGCGCAGCTTCGCCACGCCGTTGTCGACCACCGTGTGCAGGTAGAGGCCGTTCAGGTAGTAGCGCGTCTCCTCCGTCGAGATGGCGAAGCGGGTCTTGTCGATCAGGCGGATCAGGTCGCCCGTGTCGACCGTGACGCGCTCGGAAAGCCCCTCGGACGACATCGCCGGGAAGTCGCCGGCCGGCAGGACCGGCAGGTTGAAGCGCGAGCGGCCGGCCTGGATCTGCAGGCGCGGGTCCTCGCCGGTGTAGTTGAGCGCCACGTCGGCGCCCTCGGGCAGCTTGCGCACGATCTCGTAGAGGGTGTGCGCCGGGGCGGTGATCTGGCCCGGCGCCTCGACGCGGGCGGGGGCCTCGTCGATGATCTCCATGTCCAGGTCGGTGGCGGAGAACGACACGCCGTCGCGGCCGGCCGAGATCAGCACGTTGGACAGGATCGGGATCGTATTGCGCCGCTCGACGACGCTTTGCACATGCCCGAGCGCCTTCAACAGCGCAGCCCGCTCGATCGTAAGCTTCATTGGTGTGTCCGAAACCGTCGCCCCCGGCCGCGACCGGAATTAAGGGACTTGGGACATTACCGTAAACGGCGGCGCGGGAAAGGGGCTCGTACCCCCAAGGAGCCTCAGTCTTCCCCTCGGGAGCTTGGGTTGTCGCATCTGGCGCGCGCCGGCCTGCTGGGCGTTCAAGGACTTGGCGGGCTCACCTCTGGGCGCCCTTCTCCCCACGCGGGAGAAGGTGTCGCCGCAGGCGACGGATGAGGGGGCCCCCGGACCTCTCAGCGCGCGCCGGGATCGACTAAGGCGCTGATTTGCCGGCAAACACACTTTCGGAACCGCAAGGCTGCTCACGGCAGCCGCTGGAGGGCCCCCTCATCCGACGGCTTCGCCGCCACCTTCTCCCGCGGGGGGAGAAGGGACGCCAGAGGTCACCCGGTCCGCTATCCCGCAGGCAACAGACGTCTCGCACGCTCTCAACTGAAGCGATTCCCTGCGCAAGAACGCGCAAACGCGGGAATCAGGCCGTCGTGTCGACCGAGCCGCCGGCGTCGTCCTCGTTGGCGGCGTAGGGGTTGGCCGGGTGGGGTTCGCCGGGGGCGTCGGGGCCTTTGCTCCCCTTGGCCGCGACCACGACCATGGCCGGGCGCACGACGCGGCCGAACAGCTCGTAGCCCGACTGCAGCACCTGGATGACGCCGCCGCCGGCGACCTCGTCGGAGGGCTGCTCCATCATCGCCTGGTGCAGGTGCGGGTCGAACTTCGAGCCCTTGGCCGGGTCGATCTTCTTCAGCCCGTTGCGCTCGAAGGCGCCCATCAGCTCCTTCTCGGTCATCTCCAGGCCGATGGCGAGGTTCTTGACCAGCGGGTCGGCCGCGTCGGTCGGCGCGTGCTGCATGGCGCGCGACAGGTTGTCGGCCACGCCCAGGAGGTCGCGGGCGAATTTCTGGATCGCGTAGGCGCGCGCGTCGTTGGCCTCGCGCTCGGCGCGGCGGCGAGTGTTCTCCGCCTCGGCGGCATAGCGCAGGGCCTGGTCCTTCAGGGCGGCGTTCTCGGCGCGCAGGGCTTCCAGGGCGGCCGCATCCGCCGCCTCGGCGGCGGTCTCGTCCGAAGTCGTCTGGTCGTCGCTCATCGTATCGTTCAACTCATCCGTCCATGATCCGCCCGAGCGCCCGGGCGGTGTAGTCCACCAACGGGATGACGCGGGCATAGTTCAGCCGCGCCGGACCGATCACGCCGATCGCGCCCAGCACCTTCTGTCGCCCGGACATATAGGGCGCCGCGATCACGGCGGAACCCGAAAGCGAAAACAGCCGCGTTTCGGCGCCGATGAAGATGCGCACGCCCTCGGCCGCGCGGACGTCGTCCAGCAGGCCGATCAGCTGCTCCTTCTGCTCCAGGTCGTCGAACAGCATGCGCACGCGCTCGAGGTCGGCCACCGCCTGGGTGTCGCCCAGCAGGTTGGCGCGGCCGCGCACGATCAGGGCGCGGTCGTCGCCCTCGCCGCCGCTCCAGGCCGCCAGGCCGTCCTCGATCAGCCGCGCGGCCGTGGTGTCGAGCTCGCGCCGGGCGCGGTCGAGCTCTGCGGTGACCTCGGCCTTAGCCTCGGCCAGGGTGCGCCCGCGCAGGCGCGCGTTCAGGAAGTTGGAAGCCTCGGTCAGGGCCGAGGGCGTCATGCCGGCCGAGCGGCGCATCAGGCGGTTCTCCACCTGGCCGTCCTCGAACACCATGATCGCCAGGGCCTGGTCGGGGCCCAGGGCGACGAACTCCACGTGCTTGACGCCGGCCTCGCGGGCCGGGGTGACGACGACCCCGGCGCCGCCGGCCAGGCCCGAGAGGATCGAGCTGGCCTCGTTGAGGGCGTCCTCGTAGCTGCGCCCGTGGGCGGTGAGGCGCGCCTCGATGGCCCGACGCTCCTCCTCGGCGAGGTCGCCGACCTCCAGCAGGCCGTCGACGAACAGCCGAAGACCCGCGTGCGTCGGCAGGCGTCCGGCGCTGACGTGCGGCGCGCCGAGCAGGCCGAGCTCGGTCAGGTCCTGCATGGTGTTGCGGATCGAGGCCGGCGACAGCTGCACGCCGCCGCGCGACAGGGTGCGCGAACCCACCGGCTCGCCGGTCTCCAGATAGGCCTCGACGATCCGCCGGAAGATGTCGCGGGCGCGCGCGTCCAGCTCGGCGAGCGAGGCGCTGCGATTGAAGGGGTGTCCGAATAGCGCGCTGGTCATGGACGGTTCCGTTCCAATCTAGGATAAGCGCGGCCTTCCGGCGCGCAAGCGCGCGACCCCTCGAGCGGAGCCCTCATGCGACCATCTGACCGCCAGCCGTCGGCCCTGCGCGAGATCACCCTGGAAACCGGCGTCAACCGCTACGCCGAAGGCTCGTGCCTGGTCTCGTTCGGCCACACCCGCGTTCTGGTCACGGCGAGCCTCGAGGAAGGCGTGCCGCCGTTCCTGCGCGGCCGGGGCCAGGGCTGGGTCACGGCCGAGTACGGCATGCTGCCGCGCGCCACCCACACCCGCGGCCGCCGCGAGGCCGCGCAGGGCAAGCAATCGGGCCGCACCCAGGAGATCCAGCGCCTGATCGGCCGCTCCCTGCGCGCCGTCACCGACATGAAGGCGCTCGGCGAGCGCCAGATCACCCTCGACTGCGACGTGGTCCAGGCCGACGGCGGCACCCGCACCGCCTCGATCACCGGCGCCTGGGTGGCGCTGAAGATGGCCACCGACCACCTGCTGCGCGAAGGCGTGCTGACGCGCGATCCGATCCTCGACCACGTCGCGGCGGTCAGCTGCGGCGTCTACCAGGGCGTGCCTGTGCTCGACCTCGACTACGACGAGGACTCCAACGCCGAGGCCGACGCCAACTTCGTGCTCACCGGCGCCGGCGACATCGTCGAGGTCCAGGCCACCGGCGAGAAGCGCGGCTTCAGCCAGGCCGAGTTCGACGAACTCTTCCGCCTCGCCCGCGCCGGCATCGCCGAGATCATCGAACTCCAGCGCCGCGCGGTGGGCGGTTGAGCACCCTCCCTCCCCGTCATGGGGAGGGAAAGTCGGCGAAGCCGACAGGGTGGGGAAGTGCGCGGCGCCCAACAGGCAAGCCGTTTAGCGCCCTGCTCCCGCAGACTCCCCCACCCTGCGAAGCTTCGCTTCGCTGTCCCTCCCCACGAAGGGGGAGGGAGACTACTCTTCGAGATCGTCAAGACCGCCGGGGTCCTCGGGGGGGCCGGGTTCGAAGGTGACGAGGTCGCCGGGCTGGCAGTTCAGCTCGCGGCACAGGGCGTCGAGGGTCGAGAAGCGGATCGCGCGGGCCTTGCCGGTCTTCAGCACCGAGAGGTTGGCGATGGTCACGCCGACGCGGTCGGCGAGCTCGGTCAGCGACATGCGCCGCTCCAGCAGCATTCGGTCGAGGCGGACGCGGATCGGCATCGGCGGGGCTGGCCTCAGATCGTCAGCTGGGCTTCGCGGCGAAGGCGCGCGCCCTCGCGGAAGACCTCGGCGAGGACGAAGATGACGAGAACGGCGAACCAGGTCGTCAGGTTCACGCCGCCGCCCAGCGGCGTCTGGCCGCCCAGGAAGAGGAACGACAGGCCGTTGGCGCCGTAGCGGCCGATCTCGAGCACGGCGAGCGTCAGGCCGATGACGCGCAGGCGCCGCACGTTGTCGGGATGGAACGGGTCCCCGGCGATCAGGGTCCGGAAGATCCGGCGCAGGCGCCCGACGATCACCAGGGCGCCGGCGACATAGAGGCCGAGCGCGGCCACGGTGGCGAAGGCGGCGGGCGCCGCCATCGGGCCGGAGATGTGGATCTTGTCGATGTCGATGTGGCTGCCGAGCAGATCGGGCCGCACGCTGATCAGGATCACGCCGATCGCGGCCACGCCCAGGGCGACGCCCACGGCCAGCAACACATAGTAGAAGACGTCGAGGATGACTTTCAGGAAGCTCGACACCGAGCCTGGCCCCAGGGCGCGCATGGTCTCCCCCCGATCCGGAACGTCTATCGCCTGGGCCTCGAAGTTCGATCCGCAAGCCGGCGCCGCCCGAAGCGGCTGGCTTCGAGCGGCGCCGAGAATGCGCCGATCGGATCACGCATGAAAGCGGGCTCCGGTCAGAGCGGCTGGATGAACAGGCCGATGGCGACCAGCGGCAGGCCGATCACCACCAGGGCGTTGATCAGGCCGAGGCCCATGCGGTCCACGAACGAACCGATTTGGTTGACGGTCATCTGGGTTATCCCCTCATTGTGCAGTGCAATATGAAAGCGGACCATTCCGCCCCCGAAAGGACGCCTTTCGGCCGTCCTTCTGCGCTTATCAATATGCATTTACCGTTCTTCGATCAATGGGATTTGCCGTTTATCGATATTAAATTTGTGCAATGCATTAAATCCACGTCATGAATCGTGGCCGTTGCGCCACACCTTCCGCGCCTGCGAAGGCGTCGCCGTTAACCCTCGGCGTCTGTCATCCGAAACGGCGCAGCCGTTGCGCGGACCGCCAAACCCGCGGCCGCTGAAGAGCTGCAGGAGGGGGACCACGAACCACACGAACCACACGAACGGGTCCAACTTCGCCTCCCGTCGCACATGGCAGGGCGGGACGTGATTTGGCCGTGAGGGCGCGGTAAGGAGACGGCCATGGTCCTTGCCCTCGTTCCCGGAACCCGGCTCGTCGCCGCCACGCACAACCCCGGCAAGGCGAAGGAGCTGGCGGCGCTGCTGCACGGGCGCTTCGAGGTGGTCGCCGCGGGCGCCCTCGGCCTCGCCGAGCCGGACGAGCCGGAGACCACCTTCATGGGCAACGCCATGATCAAGGCCCGCGCCGCCGCCGACGCCAGCGGGCTCGTCGCGCTCGCCGACGACAGCGGCCTCTGCGTCGCCGCCCTGGACGGCGAGCCGGGCGTGCACTCGGCCCGCTGGGCCGGGCCGGGGCGCGACTTCGGCCACGCCATGGGCCTCGTCGAGCAGCGCCTCGCCGACCGCGACGCCGACGACCTTTCCGCCTGGTTCGTCTGCGCCCTCGCCGTCGCCTGGCCGAAGGGGCCGGTCACGGTGGTCGAGGGCCGGGTCGACGGGACGCTCAGCTTCCCGCCGCGCGGGACGAAGGGCTTCGGCTACGACCCGATCTTCGTCCCCGAGGGCCACGCCGAGACCTTCGGCGAGATGGACCCGGCCGCCAAGGACGCGATCAGCCACCGCACGCGCGCGTTCGAAGCCCTGAGGGCGGCCCTCTTTTGACCACACCCGCCCCGCTCGGGGTCTACGTCCACTGGCCCTACTGCGCGCGCATCTGTCCCTACTGCGACTTCAACGTCGTGCGCGAGCGCGGCCGGACCGAGGAGAAGGCGGCGCTGGGCCGGGCGATCCTCGCCGACCTTTCCGCCTGGCGCGAGCGGACGGGGCCCAGGCCCCTGGTGTCGGTGTTCTTCGGCGGCGGCACGCCCTCGCTGATGGACCCGGAGCTCGCCGGCGAGATCGTCGCCGCCGCCCGGCGCCTCTGGACGTCCGAGGCGGAGCTCGAGGTGACGCTGGAGGCCAACCCCACCGACGCCGAGACGGACCGCTTCGCCGCCTTCGCCGCGGCCGGGGTGAACCGCCTGTCGCTGGGCCTGCAGGCGCTGGACGACGCGGCGCTGAAGCTCCTCGGCCGCAACCACGACGCTGTCGCCGGCCGCCGCGCGGCCGAGCGGGCGGCGGCGCTCTTCCCGCGCGTTTCCCTAGACCTGATCTACGCCCGCCCCGGCCAGACTCCGGCGGCCTGGGCGGCCGAACTCGGCGAGGCGCTGAAGCTCGGGCCCGAGCACCTCTCGCCCTACCAGCTGACCATCGAGGCCGGCACCGCCTTCGACCGGGCGGTCGGCCGCGGCGCCCTGGTCCCGCCCGACGAGGACACGGCCGCGGCCCTCTACGAGACCACGCAGGACGTGCTGGGGGCGGCCGGGTTCGAGGCCTATGAGGTCTCCAACCACGCCCGCGGGGTGGCGGCCCGCTCGCGGCACAACCTGATCTACTGGCGCGGCAACGACTACGTCGGCGCCGGCCCCGGCGCGCACGGGCGGCTGACGGAAGCTTCGGGCCGCACCGCGTTCGAGACCCCGAGGGCGATCGCCGCCTACACCGCCCGCGTCGCCGAGGCCGGCTTCGGCGCCGAGGCCGAGGCCCTGACGCCCCGCGAGGCGGCGCTGGAACGTCTGCTGATGGGCCTGCGCACCGTCGAGGGCGTGGCGCTGACGGACCTCGAACCGCTCGGCCTCGAAGCGGCGGGGATCGCCGACCTCGTTGGCCTGGGCCTTGTTGCAGCCTCCCCCGAGCGCCTGACCGTCACCGCCGCCGGCCGCCCACTGCTTGATCGCATTACCTCGACGCTGGCGGGGTAGGAGCCCCGGCGAAGCCGGGAACAATCCAGGCTCAGCTTTCGACCACAGAGGTCACAGAGGAACACAGAGGTCACAGAGGGTGCAGTGGTGGCCGCGGCGGCTGCGGTGTTCTCGGCCCCCCACCGTGTTCCTCTGTGCCCCTCTGTGTACCTCTGTGGTGAAAAAGAAGCCGGCTTCGCCGGAAGATCACTGCGCCGCCGCTTCCAGCGTCGCGCCGTCCACCACGTCGGGCAGGAAGCCGCCGGTCTGGCGGGCCCAGAGGCGGGCGTAGAGGCCGCCGGCGTTCACCAGCTGGGCGTGGCTGCCGGTCTCGACGATGCGGCCGGCGTCCAGCACCACCAGGCGGTCCATGCGGGCGATGGTCGAGAGGCGATGGGCGATGGCGATCACCGTCTTGCCGCGCATCAGCTCGGCCAGGCTCTCCTGGATCGCCGCCTCGATCTCGGAATCGAGCGCGCTCGTCGCCTCGTCGAGGACCAGGATCGGCGCGTCCTTCAGCAGCACCCGGGCGATGGCGATCCGCTGGCGCTGGCCGCCGGAGAGGTTCACGCCGCGCTCGCCGACGTGGGCGTCGTAGCCCGTGCGGCCCCGGCCGTCCTTCAGGCCCAGGATGAACTCATGCGCATGGGCGCGCCGGGCGGCCGCCTCGATGTCGGCCTCGCTCGCGCCCGGCCGGCCATAGGCGATGTTGGCCCGCACCGAGCGGTGCAGCAGCGCCGTCTCCTGGGTGACGACGCCGATCGAGGCGCGCAGGCTCTCCTGGTCGACCTTGGCGATGTCCTGGCCGTCGATGACGATCCGCCCGCCCTCGACGTCGTAGAGGCGCAGAAGGAGGCTGGTCAGCGTCGACTTGCCGGCCCCCGACGGCCCGACCAGGCCCACCCGCTCGCACGCGGCGATGGCGAGGTCGAAGCCCGGCAGCACGCCGCCGCCCTTGCCGTAGTGGAAGGTGACGTTCTCGTAGGCGATCGCGCCCTTGCGCACCGCCAGCGGCGGCGCCCCCGGCGCGTCCTGCACCGCACGCGGCCGCGAGACGGTCTGCATGCCGTCCTGCACCGTGCCGATGTTCTCGAACAGGTTGCCCAGCTCCCACAGGATCCACTGGCTCATGCCCTGCAGCCTCTGGGCCAGGGTCACCGCCACGGCGATGCCGCCGACGGTCAGCGACCGTTCGCGCCACAGGCCGATCGAGACGATCACGATCGCCACCAGCAGCAGGTAGTTCAGCAGCGACAGGATGATGTTCAGCTGCGTCACGCGCCGCATCTGGCGGTACACGGCGTCCAGGAAGACGCCCATGCTCTCGCGGGCGTACTCGTCCTCGCTGCGCGTGTGGGCGAACAGCTTGACCGTCAGGATGTTGGTGTAGCTGTCGACCACCCGGCCGGTCATCACCGAGCGCGCGTCGGCCTGGGCCTCGGCGATCTTCTGCAGCCGCGGCACGAAGTAGACGCAGACGCACAGATAGGCGCCCAGCCAGACCAGGAACGGGATCGTCAGCCGCCAGTCGGCGCTGGCGACCAGCACTGATGTCGAGATGAAGTAGACGCCGACGTAGACCAGGATGTCGGCCACCTTCAGCACGCTCTCGCGGATCGAAAGCGCCGTCTGCATGATGGTGTTGGCCAGGCGCCCGGCCATGTCGTCCTGGAAGAAGCCGATCGACTGGCGCAGCAGGTGGCGGTGCATCCGCCAGCGGGCGTGCATCGGGAAGTTGCCCATCACGCCCTGGTGGAAGCTGAGCTGCCAGACCGTCTGCAGCAGCGGCAGGCCGACCAGCAGCACCGCGCCCATGACCACGAGCTCGGTTCCGTGCAGGGCCAGGAAGGTCTCGGGCGTGGACTTGCCCAGCCAGTCCACCAGCTTGCCCATGAAGCCGAACACCGCCACCTCGGCGACCGAGATCAGGGCCGACATGGCCGAAACGGCCAGGATCAGCCGCCAGACGGGCCGCAGAAAGCTCCAGTAGAAGGCGCGAAGTCCCGGCGGCGGAACCGAGGCGTCCTCGGGATAGGGTTCGATCAGACGCTCGAAGAGGCGGAACATGGGGTCCTCGGGCGGCGAAGGGCCGCGAAAATCTGGATTTTCAGGAGAGCGCAGCCGGTCGCGGCGACGGAGCCAGGTCCGTCGCAAGGCTGCATGATGCCGGCGCCCGCGCGAAAGTGACCCTACGCCGACCGGCGTTCGGCCACAAGCCGTCGCCCCTTCCGGCAGGCGCCGCAGCAAGCCTATCCTGACACGCGATGACAACGACCCGGCCAGAACCCAAGGTCTCCGGACCCAAGATCAACCTGCTGGAGCCGGGGCTCTATGTGGTGGCGACGCCCATCGGCAACCTGCGCGACATCACCTTGCGCGCCCTCGACGTGCTCGCCGGGGCCGACCTGATCCTGGCCGAGGACACCCGCGTGGCCGGCAAGCTGCTGGCCGCGCATGGCCTCTCCGGACGGCTGGAGCGCTACGACGAGCACGCCGCCGCCCGCGCCCGGCCCAAGGCGCTGGCCGCCCTCGCCGGCGGGGCCAAGGTCGCCCTGATCTCCGACGCCGGCACGCCGCTGGTCTCCGACCCCGGCTACCGCCTGGTGCGCGAGGCCATCGAGGCCGGCCATGCGGTGCATCCGATCCCCGGACCCTCGGCCCTGCTGGCGGCCCTGACGGTGGCGGGCCTGCCCACCGACCGGTTCCTGTTCGCCGGCTTCCCGCCGCCGAAGAGCCAGGCGCGGCGGGCGATGTTCGCCGAGCTCGCCGCCGTGCGCGCGACCCTGGTGTTCTACGAGGGCGGCCCGCGCCTGGCCGCCAGCCTGAAGGACATGGCCGAGAGCCTCG
>DASZQQ010000424.1:0-1584 GCA_035549595.1 Caulobacteraceae bacterium | reverse complement strand
GGCTCCACCACTGCGCGTCCGGTCGCAGGGCGTTTCGCCGCATGGCTGTGGCGAGGGGCGGTGGCCGAGATCATCGAGATCAGCGATCCGGACGATCGACGCATCGCCGACTATCGCCACGTGCGCGACCGCGATCTCGCCGGCCGCGGCGGCCTGTTCATCGCCGAAGGCGAGGTGGTGCTGCGCGTCCTGGCCCGGAACCCGCGACACGAGACCCTGTCGCTGCTGATCGCCCGCCAGCGCCTGGACGCCCAGGCCGAGCTGATCGCCGCCTTCCCGCCGCAGACGCCCGTCTATGCAGCGAGCCAGGCGGTGATGGACGCCGTCGTCGGCTTTCCGATCCACCGCGGCCTCCTGGGGATCGGACGTCGCGCGGCGTCGCCGCCGGCGCGCGAGGCGCTGGTCGCCCTGCCGCAAGCGGCCCTGGCGATGGTGCTGTTCGGCATCGCCAACCACGACAACATGGGCGGCCTCTTCCGCAATGCGGCCGCCTTCGGCGTCGACCTGGTGATCCTCGACCCCGCCTGCTGCGATCCGCTCTACCGCAAGGCGATCCGCGTCTCGGTCGGCGGGGCGCTGGCGGTCCCGTTCGCGCGGCTGGCGCCGGGCGAGGACGCCATCAGGCTCCTGCGGGAGGCCGGGTTCGAACCCCTGGCCCTCAGCCCGTCGGGCCGCGAGACGCTGGCGGAGCTGGCGCCGCCGGCGCGGCCGGCGCTGCTGCTGGGCGCCGAGGGCCCGGGCCTGCCCGATGAGGTCCTGGCGCGCGCCCGCACCGTCTCGATCCCCATGGCCGGCGGCTTCGACTCCCTGAACGTCGCCACCACCAGCGGCATCGTCCTGCACCACCTCAGGTCGGGATAGGCCTTCAGCTCCGCGGCGGCGGGACCGCCGTCTCTGGATTCGACCACGAACCACACGAACCACACGAACCACACGAACCACACGAACATTCAGGACTGTCCCCCGGCGCGGAGGTCCAACGGCTCCGTTCGTGTGGTTCGTGTGGTTCGTGGTCCCTTCCAATGAGCCTTCGAGGCCGCCTTCGGCGGCTCAGGAAGAGCCTACGCCACCGCCTCCATCCGCGTGCGGACCTCGACGCCGCCCTTGACAGCCAGGGTGACGGGGGTGCGTTCGGCGATGTCGGCCATGCGGGCGCGGGCGGCGTCGTCGAGGTCGCCGTCGAGGGTGAGGACGCGCTCGATCCAGGCGCCTTCCTTCTGGTGGTGATAGGTGGCGTCGACCCAGACCTTGCGAAGCGTCAGGCCCTTGCGTTCGGCGTACATGCGAAGGGTGATCGCCGTGCAGGCGATCAGCCCCGACAGCAGATAGGCGAACGGCGGCGGGCCGGCGTCCGCGCCTCCGAGGCCCGGACCCTCGTCGCAGACCAGGGTGTGGCCGCCCGTGGTGATCCGCGTCGCGTAGGGCGCGCCGTCGAGAACGGCGTGGGCTCGGGTGGCTTCACTCATGCTAGGCTCCTGGTGCTGCGGGCGGCGGCGCCGGGCGAACGCCCGGCTTTTCTGGCATGATCGGCCCCCGGGAGGCCCAAGACAATGACGCTCGCCGCGCCGGGCCGCGCCAGGCCTC
>DASZQQ010000423.1:0-4984 GCA_035549595.1 Caulobacteraceae bacterium | reverse complement strand
GGCCGAGCGCGGCCTCGACCTCGCCGGCCTGAAAGGGACCGGGCCGCAGGGCGCTGTCGTGATCGCCGACGTCGAGGCGGCGCTGGCGCGGCCGCCCGAGTCCAAGGCCGCCGGCCCGGCCGGCCCCGAGCAGATGCGCCGCGCCATCGCCGCGGCCATGAGCCGGTCCAAGCGCGAGATCCCGCACTACTATCTGTCGCACAGCCTGGACGCGGGCCCCCTTCAGGCCTTCGTCGCCGCCTACAACGCCGAGCGGCCGCCCGAGGCGCGGCTCCTGCCCGGGGCGCTCTATGTCAAGGCGACGGCGCTGGCGGCGAAGGCGTTTCCCGAGTTCAACGGCTTCTTCGAGGACGGCGCCTTCCGGCCGAGCGGTCCGGTGCACGTCGGCGTCGCCGTCTCGATCCGCGGCGGCGGCCTCGCCGCGCCGGCGGTGCACGACGTGGAGGGGCTCTCCATCGCCGACCTGATGGCGGCCATGCGCGACCTCGTCGGGCGCGTGCGCCAGGGGCGCTTCCGCTCGTCGGAGATCGCGGACCCGACGATCACCGTCTCCAGCCTGGGCGACCGCGGGGTCGAGGCCCTGTGGGGCGTTATCTATCCGCCGCAGGTGGCCATTGTCGGCTTCGGCAAGGTGCTGGAGCGGCCCTGGGCCGAGGCCGGTACAGTGACCGCCCAGCCCGTTCTCACCGCCACCCTGGCCGCCGACCACCGCGTCAGCGACGGCCATCGCGGCGCCCTCTTCCTTGCCCGCATCGCCGACCTGCTCGGCCGACCGGAGGCCCTATGACCCGCGACGAGCTGATGGCCGTGATCAAGGACCAGCTGCTGTCCATCGCCCCGGAGGCCGACGCCGACGCGCTCGACCCCGCCGCCGACCTGCGCGAGGCGATCGACATCGACTCCATGGACTTCCTGAACTTCGTGACCGCCCTGCACCAGAGGCTGCAGGTCGACATCCCCGACGCCGACGCCGGCAAGCTGCTCACCCTGGCGGGGGCGCTGGACTACCTGGCCGGCAAGCTCGGGGTCTGACGAGAAGACAGGATCAGGACCCTGTCCCCGCCGGCGCCATGAGCGCCCTGGCCGCCTCGGCCAGGATGGCGAGGCCGCGCTCGGCGTCGTCCTCGCTGGCGTGGCTGAAGTTCAGGCGCATGGCGTTGGCGTCGCCGGGCCGGGCCAGGAAGTGCTCGGCCGGGGTGAAGAGCACGTTCTTCGCCATCGCCGCCTCGAGCAGGGCGTTCATGTCCATCGGCGCGTTGAAGCGGACCCAGAAGAACAGGCCGCCGGGCGGCGTCTCCCATTGCGCGAGATTGCCGAAGTGGCGGCGCAGAGCGGCGTCGAAGCGGTCGCGCTTGGTCTTGTAGGCCTCCACCAGGCGGCGCATGCGCTCCGGGCGCGCGGGATCGTTCAGATAGGTAAGCGCGGCCCACTGGCTGATGCGGTTGGTGTGCAGGTCCGACGCCTGCTTCAGGCGCGACAGCGGCGTGATCAGGTCCGGCGAGGCGGCCAGGAACCCGAGCCTCAGGCCTGGGGCCACGGTCTTGGAGAACGAGCTCTGGTAGACCCAGGAGCCGCCGTCCATGAAGCTGGCCGCCGGCGTGCGCTCGCAAGGGGCGTAGACGAGGTCGCGGTAGGGATCGTCTTCGAACAGGACCACGTCGTCGCGCCGGCAAGCCTCCGCGATGGCCTTGCGCTCCCCCAGGCTCCAGCACCGGCCGGTGGGGTTCTGGAAGGTCGGGATCACATAGGCCAGCGCGGGGGGCTCGCCGCCCTCCCAGCCGCCGCCGTGGAAGAGATCGGGGGCCAGGATGCGGAAGTCGGCGCCGAAGAAGCGGAACACCTGCAGCGCGGCGAGGTACGACGGCGATTCCACCGCCACCGGGGTGCCCGGATCGACGACCAGCTTGGCGACGAGGTCGATGCCCTGCTGCGAGCCGGAGAGCACTATCACCTGCTCGGCCGGGACCTGAAGTCCGCTGGCGGCCAGCTCCTCGGCGATGCGCGCCCGCAGGGCCGGCTCGCCCTCGGTCGGGCCGTACTGGAACAGGTCCCGCGGCGCCTCCGGCAGGTCGAGGTCGGCGAAGGTCTCGGGGGCGGGCAGGCCGCCGGCGAAGGAGATCACCTCCGGCCGCATCGACACCTCGAGCATCGCGCGCACCGGCGAGCCGCGCAGGTCCCTGGTCCGGCTCGACAGCCTCGGCATGGCGGCGTCCTCCACGTCAATGTTCTTGACCTGTCGACAGGCTAGGTTCGGGCCCGTATCGTGTCAACATGGTTGACCTAAATCGCCAGGCTGCGCTGCGCGACGCCATCGAGCTCCTGTACTTCGGCTACCGCGCCTTCACCGACGGGCCGGACCGGATCCTGGCGCGGCGGGGGCTGGGCCGCGTGCACCATCGCATCCTCTACTTCGTCGGCCGCAATCCCGGCGTCACCGTGGGCGGCCTGCTGGACATCCTGGCGGTCAGCAAGCAGGCCCTGAACGCGCCGCTGCGGCAGCTGGTCGAGATGGGCCTCGTCGTCCTCACCGCCAACGCCGACGACCGGCGCATCCGCAACCTCGGCCTCACCGACGCCGGCCGGCGCCTGGAGGCCGAGCTGACCGGCGCGCAGACGCGGCTTCTCGAAGCGGCGATGGAGCAGGCGGGCCCGGACGCCGAGGCCGGCTGGCGCGCGGTCATGGCGGCGATGAGCCGCGCCTGAGCCCGCGGCGCCGCGACAGGCGTCGCGCCGGCCGATCGATCGGCTATAGTCGGCTCGAAGCCGCCGGATTCAGGCGGCGGGAGGCTATTTTCAAGGAAGAGGTTCATTCATGGAATTGAAGCCAGGGTCTCGCTGGAAGAGCGCCGTCTGCGCCGGGGAAGTGGTCGTCGTGCGTCCGCCGAAGTCGGCGGTGACGCTGGAATGCGGCGGTCATCCGATGCTCGCCCACACCGCCGAGCGTCCGGCGGGCGTGACCGCCGCGGCGGACCGGACCGGCGCCCTGCCGACGGGCAAGCGCTACGTCGACGACGACACCGGCATGGAGGCTCTGGTCAGCAAGGCCGGGGAACACCTGCTGTCCGTGGACGGCCGGCTCCTGAAGCTGAAGGAAGCCAAGGCCCTGCCGTCTTCGGACTAGGGACCTTGGCCGCCGGCGCGCTCCAGGACATCGTCGGGGCCGGGGGCCTCGGACTGGACGTGCGCTGGACGGATGCGCCTGCCGCCGCGCCGCCGGCGCCGGGCGTGGTGCGGGTGGGGCTGCGGCGCCCAGGCGATCCGGCGTCCACCGATCCCGACGCCTTCGACATCCTGCTCGCGGAAGGCGCAGACGGCGCCGCGCCCTGGGTGTTCGCGCCCAGGCTCGACGAAGCGGTCGAGGCCGTCCGGACCGCGGTCGGCCGCCAGCCGGTCGCCGCGGCCGCGGCCTGCCAGGTGTTGCGCGCCTCTTTGAAGGTCTCGTTCGACGAGGCGCTGGCGCTGGAGTCGCTCGCCTATTCGATGCTGCTCGCCAGCGAGGGCTTCGCCGCCTGGCGGGCGGCCAATCCGCCGCGCACGCGCGACGAGGCGCCCGGACCCCGCGTCCGCTTCGAGGAGACGGACGGCGACGTCCGCATCCGCCTGACGAGGCCGGCCGCGCGCAACGCGGTGGACGCGCGCATGCGCGACGAACTGGTCAAGGCCCTGGCCTTCGCCGGCGACGTCTCGAGGACGGGCGGGATCGAGCTGACGGGCGAGGGGCCCAGCTTCTGCGCCGGCGGCGACCTCGACGAGTTCGGACGCGCCGACGATCCCGGACGGGCGCACGCGATCCGCACCTTGCGTTCGGCGACCGGCCTCGTGCGCCGCCTGGCGGGCCGGGTGACCGCGCGCGTGCAAGGCGCCTGCATCGGCGCGGGCATCGAGATGCCGGCGGCCGCCGGCTGGCTGGTCGCCGCGCCGGACGCCGTCTTCCGCCTGCCGGAGGTCGGCATGGGGCTCGTGCCAGGGGCCGGGGGCCTGGCTTCCATCCCCCGCCGGATCGGCCGCCATCGCACCGCCTGGTGGGCGATCACGGGCGCCGACCTGGACGCGGCCACGGCCCTGGACTGGGGTCTCGTCGACGCCGTGGCGCCGTGACCGCGCTCGCTCACGCTCTTGCCGCCTTCGCCGCGGAGATCGCCGAGCGCTCGGCCCGGCTCGGGCGCCGGGTGGAGGTCGACGTCGCCGCCGTCGCCGACCGCAGCGACGCCGTCGCGCTGGGCCGGCCAGGGCTCTGGTCGCCGAACCGCAGCTGCCGGATGGTGCGCGCCGCCGACGGCTGGATCGCGGTCAACCTGCCGCGCGAGGCGGACCTGGAGAGCGTGCCGGCGTGGCTCGGCCAGGACGTCGGCGACGATCCCTGGGCCACGATCGTCCGCGTGGCGCGTCGCGAAGCGGCCGCCGACCTCGTCGCCCAGGCCCGACTGCTCGGCCTGCCGGTCTGCCGCGTCGGCGAAATCCGGGCGGAGAGTCCGGCCTCGCCGCTGGTCCCGATGTCCGGGGCCGCAGGCCGCGCGCCGATCCGCGGCGGCCGCGTCGTCGACCTGACCGCGCTCTGGGCCGGACCCCTTAGCGGGGCCGTGCTCGCCGAGGCCGGGTTCGAGGTCGTCAAGGTCGACAGCCGCCGCCGGCCGGACGTGATGGAACAGGCCTCGCCCGCCTTTTTCGCGCGGCTGAACGCGGCCAAGTCGCGGCTGGCGCTGGACCTCTCCGCGGCCGGCGATCGGGCGCGCCTGGCGGAACTCCTGGCGGGCGCGGCGATGGTGATCACCAGCGCCCGGCCGCGCGCCTTCGAGCAGATGGGCCTTTCGCCCGAGGCCGTGTTCGCCGGCAACCCCTCGCTGATCTGGATCGCGGTCACCGGCTACGGCTGGTCCGGTGACGGCGCCGACCGGGTTGCGTTCGGCGACGACGCGGCGGCGGCCGGCGGCCTGGTGCGCTGGACCAGGGCCGGCGCGCCGCGGTTCGCGGGCGACGCCCTGGC
>DASZQQ010000422.1:0-5744 GCA_035549595.1 Caulobacteraceae bacterium | reverse complement strand
AGCGGGATTGCGATCAGTCACCGTGGCTGACGGACGTCGCGGACGCCTTCGCGCCCTTCGCGTGCTTCGCGGTGAAACCTGACTATTGCGCCGCCTCGAACACCGCGGCGATGCCCTGGCCGCCGCCGATGCACATGGTCTCCAGGCCGTACTTGCCGTCGCGGCGCTTCAGCTCGCGCAGCAGGTTGGCGAGGATGCGTCCGCCGGTGGCGCCGATCGGGTGGCCGAGGCTGATGCCCGAGCCGTTGACGTTCAGCCGGTCGCGGTCGTCCCAGCCCCAGCCCTTCAGCACCGCCAGCACCTGGGGCGCGAAGGCCTCGTTCAGCTCGACGAGGTCGATGTCGTTCCAGCCCATGCCGGTGCGGGCGAACAGGCGCTCGACCGCGGGCACCGGGCCAATGCCCATGCGCGCCGGATCGCAGCCGGCCGCGGCCCAGCCGACGAACCAGCCCATCGGCTCCAGGCCAAGTTCCTCCAGCTTGTCCTCGGCCACCACCAGGCAGGCCGCGGCCGCGTCGTTCTGCTGGCTGGCGTTGCCGGCGGTGACGACGCCGCCCTTCTCGATCGGCGGCAGCTTGCCCAGGCTCTCGGCCGTCGCGTCGGCGCGCACGCCTTCGTCCTTGGCGAACACCACCGGCTCGCCGCGCTTCTGCGGCACCTCGACCGGCACCAGCTCGTCGTCGAACTTGCCGGCGGCCCAGGCGGCCGCGGCGCGCTGGTGGCTCATGGCCGCGTATTCGTCGCATTCCTCTCTGGAGACCTGGTAGTCGCGGGCGAGGTTCTCGGCCGTCTCGATCATGCCGGAGATGACGCCGAAGCGCTTGATCGGCTGGCTCATCACGCGGCCGCGGGCGAGGCGGTCGTGCAGGGTCACCGAGCCGGCGCGCGCGCCCTGGCGCATGTCGGTGGTGTAGTACTCCGCCTGGCTCATGCTTTCGACGCCGCCGGCGACGACCACGTCGGCCGCCCCGGTCTGGACCATCATCGCCGCGTCGATCACCGCCTGCAGGCCCGAGCCGCAGCGCCGGTCCAGCTGGTAGCCCGGGATGGTGATCGGCAGGTCGGCGGCCAGGGCCGACCAGCGCGCGACGCAGGGCGCCTCGCCGTTGGCGTAGCCCTGGGCGAAGATCACGTCGTCGATCCGCTCCGGATCGATGCCGGTGCGCGCCACCAGGGCCTTCAGCACCGTGGCGCCGAGTTCGCCGGCCGGGACCGAGGCCAGCGCCCCGAGATACTTGCCGACGGCGGTGCGGATCGGGGAGACGATGGCGGCGCGCTTCATGGGGCTTCCTCTCTGGGAGCGTCGTGTCCTGTTCGGCCGGTCAGTGGGCCCAAGCACGCGGCGGGGTCAAGGTCCAGGCCGCCCCATCGCCCGAAGCGGCGGCGCCTTTACCGCTGTGGGCGGGCCGCCATCGGCAGGTCGCCGAACAGGCTGGGCGAGGGGTCCGAGGCGGCGCGCTCGATCGACAGCATGCGCAGCTTGGTGTCGACGCCGCCGGGCGCCGAGAAGCCGCCGGTCCGGCCGTTCGCCGCCAGCACGCGGTGGCACGGGACGACGATCGGGCAGGGGTTCTGGCCGAGGGCGCGGCCGACCTCGCGCGACAGGGCCACGTCGCCGAGGCGCCGGGCGATGTCGCCGTAGGTGAGCGTCGAGCCGGGCGGGATCTGGCGGGTGATGTCCCAGACCCGCCGGTCGAAGTCGGGCGCGCCCTCCAGGTCGAGGGCGATGAAGGTCAGGTCGCGGGGCTCGCCGGCGAGCAGGGCCTGCATGGCGCCGATCGCCTCGGCCACGGCCGCCGGGGGCTCGGCCTCCCGAGCCGTTGGCGCGCGCCGCGCCAGACGCTCGCGCAGCCGCGCCGTATCGCCCGCCGGCAGCAGGACGCCGGTGATCCCCGCCGGCCCCCAGGCGACGGCGCACTCGCCGATGTCGGAGGGGAACAGGGCATGGGCCGTGGTCGTCGCCATCGCGCCAGCTTACCACCGGGCGGGCGCCGACGCAGGGGGGCGAGGCCTATTCGGCGTCCGGAATCCGCGAGCCCAGCGCGCGGGTGATCTCGTCGGTGGCGCCCAGGTTGTCGAGCATCTGCAGGAGGCCCCGCACCATGGTGCGCTGGTCTTCCTCCGGGATCGCCTGCAGCAAGGTGGCGTTGACGGCCTCGACCAGGGCCACGCCCTGGCGCACCACAGCCCTGCCATGGTCGGTCAGCGACAGCTTGACCTTGCGCCGGTCGCGCTCGGCCTCCGAGCGCTGCACGAGGCCGGCGGCCACCAGCTGGTCGACGGCCCGCGTCAGGCTGGTGCGGTCGGTGGCGCTCACCGTCGCCAGCTCGGACATCACGCAATCGCCCATCCGCCAGATGACGAACAGGGTGCGGAACCGCGTGAGGTTGAGGTCGAGCGGCCGCAGGGCCTTCTCGGTCTCGGTGTCGCGCAGCCGCGAGACGGCGACGAACAGATTCACCAGATAGACGGGGACGTCGAAGGGGAACTCCCCCTTCGGATCGGGGGGCATGAACGGCCGCAGGGGCTTGTGCATGACCAGACTTTTCCGCCGCCGACTTTTCGAAGCCGGGTTCATGCGCTCCCCAACCCTGATAACACCCTAACGGCGCCGGTTCGGACAAGGTCGATTTTGCCGCATGCCCCCAGGTTGATCTGCGGCGCCGTGGCGCCGCAGCCATGCGACAAGGAAGTTTCTTTCGCCGTCTCCCGGGCGGGTGCTCGGCTTCATCGCGCGGTTCCGGCTGCGCCGGCCCTGGCTGCTGACGGACGACCGGCGCCTGATCCCCCCCTCCCCTTCATGGGGAGGGAAAGCTCGCGCAGCGAGCAGGGTGGGGAAGTGTCGTGAAAAGGATATCGCGCCGCACACTGAACGTCGTTCAGGAAGCCGGGCCCAGACCGCGCGGCGCGTGATAGAGCCTTGACTTGTATGGCCGAGGTTCCTATGTGCGGCGCAACATATTGCACTGCACAAGAAGGGACTTGGCCATGTTCAACTGGATCCTTCGCGCGATCGACCGTCTGTTCGCCCCGACCTTCGAGCTCCTGGGCGACATGCCGCCCCGCGCCCTCAACCGGCTGTTCGCCCCGTTCTGAACGGCGCGGACCTCAACCGATCTCCTTGGAAAGGGCGGCCGAAAGGTCGCCCTTTCTGCTGACGGCCACCTCGCCGAGGCCGAGCCAGGCCGACATCCGCTTCAGCTCCCCGGCCAGGGACCCGGCCACTCCGCCCGCGGCGACGTCGGGCTCCAGGTGCGAGGCCAGGACCAGCAGGCGCCCGGCCTTGCGGTCGGCCTTCAGGTCCACCCGCGCCGTGATCGCCTCGCCCTGCAGGAACGGCAGCACGTAGTAGCCGTGCTGGCGCTTCTCGGCCGGGGTGTAGATCTCCAGCCGGATGCGGGCGCCGAACACCCGCTCGGTGCGCTCGCGCCGCCAGATCAGGTTGTCGAACGGCGACAGCAGGGCGGCCGCCGGCAGCTTGCGCGGGATCTTCACCTCGGGCGCGAGATAGGCCGGCTGGCGCCAGCCCTGCACCTGCACGCGGGCCAGTTCGCCCGCCTCGACCAGCTCCTCGATCCTGGCCTTGGTGTCGGCCACCGGCAGGCGGAAGTAGTCGCGCAGGTCGCCCTCGGTGGCGACGCCCATGGCCCGGGCCGAAAGGCGGACCAGCTCGCGCTGGGCGTCGGCGTCGTCGGGCGTCGGGGTCTCGCAGATCGCCCGCGGGAGCACCCGCTCGGTCAGGTCGTAGACGCGCTCGAAGTTGCGCCGCGTCCTGGTGGTGATGAACCCCGACCAGAACAGCCACTCCAGGGCGCGCTTGCCGTTCGACCAGTTCCACCAGCCGCTCTGGCGCGGCGCGTCGGCGAAGTCGCCGCCGGTGAGGGGCCCCTCGCGCTCGATCCGCTCCAGCACCGCGTCGATGTAGTCGCGCCGCTCGCGGGCGAAGCGGGCGAGGCCACCCCAGGTCTCGCCCCGCCGCGCGCGCTCCATGCGCCAGCGGAACAGCGGCTGCAGCTCGACGGGCAGCAGCGAGGCCTCATGGCCCCAGTACTCGAAGAAGCTCGGCTTCCTGCCCCACGCCTCGGTCTCCAGCGCCTCCCGCGGATAGGCGCCCAGGCGCGAGAAGGCCGGCAGGTAGTGGGTGCGGGTGACGACGTTGACGCTGTCGATCTGGATCACGCCCAGGCGCCGCGCCAGCTTCCTCAGGTCCGCCCGCCCGATCGCCCGCTCAGGCCGGTCCTGCGCGAACCCCTGCGCCGCCAGGGCGATGCGCCGCGCCTGGCGCGCCGTGAGATCGTGAGTCATGCGGCGACGCTAGCGGTCGTTCCCGATCGGTTCCAGGGGCCGGTGAAACGCTGCTGACATGGCGGCCTATTCCACTTCCCAGTCGATGTCGCCGGCCAGGTCCTCGGGGACGGCGCAGAGGGCGGCGTGGACCTTGTCGCGGGCGGAGGCCTTGGGCAGGCGGATGACGAACTCGATGCGCTCCTTGGCGGTCTGGCGCCGCTCGGCGATCACCTTGCAGCGCTGTTCGACCAGGGCGGCGCGGTAGGTGGCGGCGGCCTCCGCCAGTCGGCCCTGCGGCAGGTGCTCGATCTTCACCCGGCAGGCCGGGTGGGAGTCGAACAGGTAGATCAGGACGAAGGTGAAGGCGGTGACGATCACCGCGAAGTGCGGCAGGCCGAGCCCCGCGATCAGGCCGGCCAGGGTGACGGCGATCAGCCGGCCGGTGTCGCGCGTCGAACCTGTGTCGGTCTTGAACCGGATCAGGCCGCCGATGCCGAACACGACGACGCCGATCACCATGCCGAACTCGCGCACGGTGACGCCGATGATCGCGCCGATGAAGGCGTACATCACGAACACCTTCGGCATGTCGGCTTCTTCGAGCGTGTCGACGGTGTGGGCGGTGGCCGGGTGGTGGCCGATCACGGCCCCGAGCGCGACGGCCAGCAACAGGGCGCCCAGCGACTCGGTCATGAACTTCAGGTCCAGGAAGCCCGACCAGCCGGCCGGCGTCAGGGCCCCGGCGCCGGCGGCGTCGAACAGGCCATGGGTCTGGGCCAGCGCCACGGCGGGCGCCAGAAGCAGCGTCAACGCCAGCGTCAGTCCGCGGATCATGACCGGTCCCTCCCCGGAGGCACGGTGGGGCCGGCGGCGAAGCTTGGCAAGACCGCTGCGCTTGCGCCGTACACGGATCGTCTCCCGCTTGCCTTGGACGCGCCGTCGTGGCCCTTAAGGCCAAGGTCCGGCCCGAGCCGGACAACTCGCGCAAGGGGAGGCACGCGCCTGGCGTTGCAACCGATCGTCTTCGGCGCCTCTCTGTTCGCCGCCGAGCCGGAGGCGCAGTGGCGCCTGCCCAAGCGCCTGCGCGAGATCTCCGGCCTCGCGGCGACGCCCGACGGCCGGGTGATGGGCCACGACGACGAGGCCGGGGTCATCTACGAGATCGACGTCGCCACCGGCGAGACGGTCAAGCGCTTCTGCCTGGGCCAGCCGCCGATCAAGGGCGACTTCGAGGGGCTCGCCATCGCCGCGTCCGGCGAGTTCTACCTGACCACCAGCGGCGGCCGGGTGCACCGCTTCCGCGAGGGCGAGGCCGGCGCCGTGGTCCCGTTCGAGACCTTCGAGACCGGCCTGCGCAGGACCGGGGAGATCGAGGGGCTGGCCTGGTGCGACGGCGAGGACGCCCTGATCCTGGCCTGCAAGCGCACCTATGCCGACACCCTTTCCGGCCAGGTGGC
>DASZQQ010000421.1:0-7241 GCA_035549595.1 Caulobacteraceae bacterium | reverse complement strand
GGCCCAACGCGCTGCTGCGCTACGCCGTGGAGCGCGCCCTCAGCGTCAACATCACCGCCCAGGGCGGCGACCCGGCCCTGCTCAACCTCGGCGCCTGACCGAACGCCTCCGAGCTGCGTCGCGACGCCCCTTGCCCCTGGCGGGCGGCTACGGCTATACGCGGCCCGCAAAACGGAGAGTCTCATGGAGATTCGCGAAGGGCTCACCTTCGACGATGTTTTGCTACAGCCGGGCGCATCCGAAGTGATGCCGACCCAGGTCAGCACCGCGACGAAGTTCACACGCCAGATCGGGCTCAACATCCCGCTCGTGTCCGCCGCCATGGACACGGTCACGGAAAGCCGCCTGGCCATAGCCATGGCCCAGGCGGGCGGCCTCGGCATCCTGCACCGCAACCTGACGGTCGAGCAGCAGGCCGACCAGGTGCGCGAGGTCAAGCGCTACGAAAGCGGCATGGTCATCAACCCGCTGACGATCCACCCGGACACCCGGCTTCGGGAGGTCAAGGAGATCAAGGCCCGCCGCCACATCTCCGGCTTCCCGGTGGTGGAGCGGGGCTCCGGCCGGCTGGTGGGCATCCTCACCAACCGCGACATGCGCTTCGAGTCGTCGGACGACGTGCCGGCCTCGCAGCTGATGACGTCCGAGAACCTGATCACGGTGCGCGAGGGCGTCAGCCAGGCCGAGGCCCGCGCCCTGCTGCGCCGGCACAAGATCGAGCGGCTGATCGTCGTCGACGAGGCCTACCGCGCCGTCGGCCTGATCACCGTGAAGGACATGGAGAAGGCCGAGGCCCATCCCCTGGCCGCCAAGGACGCGCAGGGGCGGCTGCTGGTCGGCGCCGCCTCGACGGTGGGCGATGCGGGCTTCGAGCGCTCCCTGGCGCTGATGGAGGCCGGCGTCGACGTGGTGGTGATCGACACCGCCCACGGTCACTCGCGCCAGGTCTCCGACGCCGTCGCCCGGCTCGCGCGCGAGACCAACCGCGTGCAGATCGTCGCCGGCAACGTCGCCACCTATGACGCCGCGCGCGCGCTGATCGACGCGGGCGCGGACGCGGTGAAGGTCGGCATCGGCCCGGGCTCGATCTGCACCACGCGGATCGTCGCCGGCGTCGGCGTGCCGCAGCTGACGGCGATCTCGGACGCCGTGCGGGCATCCGGAAACTCCGGCGTGCCGGTGATCGCCGACGGCGGCATCAAGTACTCGGGCGACCTGGCCAAGGCGATCGCCGCGGGGGCCTCGACGGCGATGATGGGCTCCATGTTCGCCGGCACCGACGAGTCGCCGGGCGAGGTGTTCCTGTACCAGGGGCGGTCCTACAAGTCGTACCGCGGGATGGGCTCGCTCGGGGCCATGGCCCAGGGCTCGGCCGACCGCTACTTCCAGAAGGACATCGCCGACTCCCTGAAGCTGGTGCCCGAGGGCATCGAGGGCCAGACCGCCTACAAGGGGCCGATCCATCCGGTGATCCACCAGCTGGTCGGCGGCCTTCGCGCGGCCATGGGCTATGTCGGCGCGCCGGATGTCGAGACCTTCCAGAAGCGGGCGCAGTTCATCCGCATCACCGGCGCGGGCCTGCGCGAGAGCCACGTCCACGACGTCATGATCACGCGCGAGGCGCCCAACTACCCGAGCCAGGTCTAGAGGCCATGCGGGACGGCGGCCGGATCGCCGCGGCGATCGAGGTCATGGCCGACATCGAGACGCGGCATCGCCCGGCGCGGCTGGCGCTGAAGGCGTGGGGCGACCAGGCCCGCTATGCGGGGGCCAAGGACCGCGCCTTCGTCTCGGGCCTGGTGCTCGACGTCCTGCGCCGGCGCCGCTCGCTGGGCTGGATGATGGAGGCCGGGGACGACCGCGCCCGCGTGCTCGGCGCCCTTCGCATCCTCTGGGGCTGGCCGGTCGAGCGCATCGAGGCGGCCTGCGCCGAACAGCACGGCCCCGGCGCCCTGACCGAGGCCGAGCTTCGCCGCCTCAAGGCGCCGCAGTCGCTGGAGGACGCGCCGCCCCCGGTCTGGGGCGACTATCCCGACTGGCTGGAAGGGCCGCTCGAGCGGGCGTTCGGCGAGGCGCGGGCGATGGAGGGCCAGGCGCTGGCCGCCCGCGCGCCGGTGGACCTTCGCGTCAACACCCTGAAGAGCGACCTGGCGCATGTGACGAAGGCGCTGGAGACCTTCGCGCCCGAGCCGCTGGGTGTTCTGCCGGACGCCGTACGCATCCCCGCCCCGGCGGCCAGCGAGCGGGCGGCGCCGGTCGAGGCCTCGCCGGCGTTCGAGAAGGGCTGGTTCGAGGTCCAGGACCTGGGCTCGCAGATCGCCGCGGCGGCCGCCGGCGAGGTGAAGGGGCGCCAGGTGCTCGACCTCTGCGCCGGCGGCGGCGGCAAGACCCTGGCCCTCGCCGCGGCGATGGAGAACAAGGGCCAGCTCTACGCCTACGACGCCGACGCCCGGCGCCTGGCCGACACCGTGCGCCGCTCGCAGCGCGCGGGCGTGCGCAACCTGCAGATCCGCTCGCCGATCGAGAAGGCGCCCTTGGCCGACCTCGAAGGGCGCATGGACCTCGTCTTCGTCGACGCCCCCTGCACCGGCTCGGGCACCTGGCGGCGCCACCCCGACGCCAAGTGGCGGCTCACCGAGCGCCAGCTCGACCAGCGCACCGCCGAACAGGACAAGGCGCTGGACGAGGCGGCCCGGTTCGTGAAGCCGGGCGGGCGCGTCGTCTACGTCACCTGCTCGCTCCTCGCCGAGGAGAACGAGGACCGTATCGCCGCCTTCCTGGCGCGCGCGCCGGGCTTCGAGACCACGCCCGTCGAAGGACCGGCGTCGCGTTTCCTGACGCCGCAGGGCTTCGCGCGCCTGACGCCGCGCACCGCCGGCACGGACGGCTTCTTCGTCGCGACCCTGAAGCGGGTAGGCTGACGGCGTCTTCCCCCTCGCCGCGAGGAATGCGGAATGCCAATCTTCCCGGCAAGGACCGGGAGGGGATGGACATGGCGGAACTCTGGCGGCTGTCGGCCGGCGAACTGGCGCAGCAGATCGCGGCGCGCAAGGTCACCTCCGCCGAGGTGGTCGAGGCGCACCTGGCGCGCATCGAGGCGGTCAACCCGAAGCTCAACGCCATCGTCCGCGTGCTGGCCGACGAGGCCCGCGCCGCCGCGGCCGAGGCCGACCGCCAGGTCGCAGCCGGCGCGCCGCTCGGTCCGCTGCACGGCGTGCCTTGCACGGTGAAGGAAAACATCGACATGGCCGGCCTCCCCACCACCTGGGGCGTGCCGGCGCTGAAGGACGCGGTCGTGCCGATCGACGCGCCGGTAGTCGAGCGCATGCGCGCGGCCGGCGCCATTCCGATCGCGCGCACCAACCTGCCCGACATGGGGCTGCGCATCCACACCGACTCGGCCCTGCACGGCCTGACCCGCAATCCCTGGAACGGCGCGCGCACGGCCGGCGGCTCGTCGGGCGGGGAGGGGGCCTCGCTGGCCTCCGGCATGAGCCCGATCGGCCTTGGCAACGACATCGGCGGCTCGCTGCGCAATCCGGCCGGCGCCTGTGGCGTCGCTTCGATCAAACCCTCGATGGGCCGCATCCCCGACGCCGGCTTCGTGCCCGGCGAGGACCGGCTGCTGGCCAGCCAGCAGATGGCGGTGCAGGGGCCGATGGCCCGCCGCGTGGCCGACGTGCGGCTGGGGCTGAAGATCCTGATGGGCCATCACCCGCGCGATCCCTGGTCGATCGACGCGCCGCTCGAGGGCCGCAAGGTCGAGGGCCGCATCCGCGTCGCGGTCGTGGCCGCGCCGCCCGGCGGCTCCACCGAGGCCGCGGTCAGCGCCGGCGTGCTGCGCGCCGCCGACGCCCTCGCCGACGCCGGCTACGACGTGGTCGAGGCCTGCCCGCCCCGCTACGCCGAGGCGGTCGAGGCCTGGGCGCGGTTCCTGATGGGCGACTTCGCCGTCTCCCTCGGCCAGATGTCGGCGATCATGGGCGCCGACGGCGTCAGCTTCCTGACCATGGCCAACGCCGGCGTCGCGCCGCTGAAGGACACGGCCGACTACTCGCAGCTGATGATCCAGCGCGACGGCATCGCCCGCGACTGGTCGATCTTCGCCGCCGAGCATCCGCTGATCCTGACGCCGACCTGGACCCGCCTGCCGTTCGAGCACGGCTTCGACATCGCAGGGCCCCAGGGCGTGGCCGACACGCTGGAGCTGATGCGCCCGGTCACCCACGCCAACCTGCTGGGCCTGCCGTCCGCCTGCGTGCCGGCGGGGCTGGACGCCGAGAGCGGCCTGCCGGTCGGCGTCCTCCTGAACGGCCAGCGCTTCCGCGAGGACCTGTGCCTGGACGCCGCCGAGGCCATCGAGGCGCGCCTGGGCCTGGAGACGCCGATCGATCCGAGGGGCTGACGCAGCTTCAGCGTGAATAGACGCTGCCCGAAACGCTGGCGCGGCTCCCGGACCGCCGCCAGCGGCGCCGCGTCCGGATGACGGCGAAGCGATTCTCCCCTAAAGGCTCGCCATGCCAGCCGAGCCCCACGCCGCCGCCGCCCACACCCCCCATCACGAACGCGTCCTGATCGTCGATTTCGGCTCTCAGGTGACCCAGCTCATCGCCCGCCGGGTGCGCGAGAGCGGCGTCTATTGCGAGATCCATCCCTACGACAAGGTCGAGGGCATGCTCGACAGCTACGCCCCGAAGGCGGTGATCCTGTCGGGCGGGCCGGCCAGCGCGCATGAGGCTGAGAGCCCCTCGGCCCCGCAGAAGGTGTTCGAGCTCGGCGTCCCGGTGCTGGGCATCTGCTACGGCGAGATGACCATGTGCGCCCAGCTCGGCGGCGCCGTCGAGAGCGGCCACTCGCGCGAGTTCGGCCGCGCCGAGATCCGCATCGCCCGCGAGTCCCCGCTGCTGGAGGGGCTCGGCGACGTCGGCGACGAAGAGACCGTGTGGATGAGCCACGGCGACAAGATCACCGCCATCCCGCCCGGCTTCGAGGTCGCGGCCACCTCCGAGGGCTCGCCCTATGCGGTGATCGCCGACGAGGGCCGGCGGCTCTACGGCGTCCAGTTCCACCCCGAGGTGGCGCACACCCCGCGCGGCGCCCTGATGCTGCGCAACTTCACCCACCGCATCGCCGGCCTCTCCGGCGACTGGACCATGGCCTCGTTTCGCGCCGAAGCGATCGCGCGCATCCGCGAGCAGGTGGGCGAGGGGCGGGTGATCTGCGGCCTTTCCGGCGGCGTCGACTCCTCGGTGGCGGCGGTGCTGATCCACGAGGCGATCGGCGACCAGCTGACCTGCGTCTTCGTCGACACGGGCCTCCTGCGCCTCAACGAGGCCGAGCAGGTCGTGACCATGTTCCGCGACCACTACAACATCCCGCTGGTGCACGTGGACGCCGGCGACCTCTTCCTCGGCGAGCTGGCCGGGGTCACCGACCCGGAGACCAAGCGCAAGACCATCGGGCGCCTGTTCATCGACGTCTTCGACCGCGAGGCGCACAAGATCGAGGGCGCCCAGTTCCTGGCCCAGGGCACGCTCTATCCGGACGTGATCGAGAGCGTCTCGGCCCGCGGCGGCCCCTCGGCGGTGATCAAGAGCCACCACAACGTCGGCGGCCTGCCCGACTACATGAAGCTGAAGCTGGTCGAGCCCCTGCGCGAGCTCTTCAAGGACGAGGTCCGCGCGCTCGGCGTCGAGCTCGGCCTGCCGCCGGCCTTCGTCGGCCGCCACCCGTTCCCGGGCCCGGGCCTGGCTATCCGCATCCCCGGCGAGATCACCCGCGAGAAGGTCGCCGTGCTGCAGAAGGCCGACGCCATCTACCTCGACGAGATCCGCAAGGCCGGCCTCTACGACGCCATCTGGCAGGCCTTCGCCGTCCTTCTCCCCGTCAAGACCGTCGGCGTCATGGGCGACGCCCGCACCTACGAGGACGTCCTGGCCCTGCGCGCCGTCACCTCCACCGACGGCATGACCGCCGACGTCTTCGAGTTCCCCTGGGACGTGCTGACGCGCGCCGCCACCCGGATCGTCAACGAGGTGCGCGGCGTCAACCGCGTCGTCTACGACGTGACCAGCAAGCCGCCGGGGACGATCGAGTGGGAGTAGCGGGGCTGTAGAAGAGGGCCGGCGCGACTACGCCGGGACGAGCGCGATGCTGGAGGCCACGTGGCTGCGCTCAGGCGTAGGCGACCCAGCCCCGCCACGTGAAGGCGGCGTAGAACGGCGTCACGCCCTGGAAGCCGGCCTCGCGTAGGACAGCCTCGTCCTCCTCCGGCGAGAGAAGCGCCAGGGTGGCGTCGACGGAGGCGCGCGCGCCCTCCGCCAGGGCGGGGTCGACGCCGTGGGAGACCGCGAACGCGGCGTAGCGCGACAGCCATCGAGGGCGGTCGGCCGCGTCCTGCGGAAAGCTGGAATGGGCGACCACGAACGGCGCGCCTGGGCGCAGGCGGCGGCGGATCTCCGAGGCCGTCCGTCGACGCTCGTCACGCCCGAGAAAGTGCAAGGTGAGCAGGCAGGCGGCCGCGTCGAAGGGGCCGTCCGGCGCGTCGTCGACATAGCCTTCCACCAGATCGACGCGCGGCGCCTGCGCGCCCAATGTGCGGACCGCCAGCTTGAGCATCTCCGCGGACGGGTCCACGCCGGTGAAGGTCCAGCCCGCGCGCGCGTCGGCGAAGGCGCGCAACTCCAGGCCGCCGCCCGCGCCGACGACGAGGACCCGGGCGTCATCGGGCGCCCGCTCGGCGAGGAGGATGCCGCTCATCCGGTGCAGGTCTGCGAAGCCCGGCACGAAGCGCGGAGGGCCGTCGACGTAGCGCGCCACCGCCTCGGGATCGGCGAACGGCTTGAGGAGGACGTTCCCGGCGGCGTCAGCCATGCGCGGTCTCCAGGTTTGCGGCGGCCGCGGAGGCGGCGAAGCGGGCGTGGAACTCGCGGCTCAGGTCGGCCAGGGTCACGGCCTGCATACGGCCGAGCAGGAGCGCTTCGGCCTGCTTCAGCGCGCCGTCGAGATGGTGGTTGACGGCCTGCTCGACCAGGCACGTCGGGTCGGCGTCGCGGTGGCCGATGGCGAACAGGGATGGGCGGCCCAGGGCCTCGTAGATGTCGGCGATCGTGACCTCGTCGAGCGCGCGCCCGAGCGTCCAACCACCCCCGCGCCCCTTTTCCGATCGCACCAGCCCCTCGGCGCGCAGGCCCGCCAGGGTTCGGCGCACGACCGCCGCGTTCGTGCCCATGGCGCGGCCC
>DASZQQ010000420.1:0-3473 GCA_035549595.1 Caulobacteraceae bacterium | reverse complement strand
GCGACCAGCATGGTCAGGGCCAGGGTCTTGCCGTCGGGCGACCAGGCCAGGGACCGCGGCGCCTGCTCCAGGCTCGCGACCTTGGCCGCGCGGCCGGTGTCGACCCACAGCACGTAGAGCTGCGGCGGCCCGCCGGGGCCGGCGGCGACGTAGGCCAGGCGCTTGCCGTCCGGCGACCAGCGCGGCGACAGGTTCGAGCGGTCGTCGACGACCAGCGGCGACTGCGCCCCCGTGGCCGGGTCGACCAGCCAGATCGAGGCGCGCAGCCGGTCGGTCATGATGTCGCCGGCATGGCGCACATAGGCCACCGCCCCGCCGTCCGGCCGCACCTGGGGATCGGAGGCGTAGGCGAGCGCGAACAGGTCCTTCGGCTGCAGCCCCTTGAGCGGCTCCGCCGCCGCCGCGCCCGCCAGCAGGGCAAGCGCCACACTCAGACCCGCGACCAGACGCATGCGCCGTCCCCTCTTGTCACTCATCCAGGGCACGAATTTGCAGAGCCGGCCGCCGGAGTCCAGCCGGCGGGCTCGGCGGAGGTTGCAACCGCTGGATTCGGACCACGAAGCACACGAAGCACGCGAAGGGGTCCGGGCAGCGGCGCGCGAAGCGCGAGGTTCGGACGGCGGTTCGGGATTGCAGACTATGCACGGCCTCTTGGCGTGCTTCATGTGCTTCGTGGTGAAATGAGCGGCTGAACCGCGTCACAGACCGCCAAGGCTGTATCCGTTCGCCAAGCGCTCGGCCATGACCTCGGCGATCATTACTGTGGTCAGGTGGGTGTTGGCGCGGACGACGAACGGCATCACCGAGGCGTCGATGACGCGCAAGGCCTCGACGCCCCGCACCCGGCACGCCGGGTCGACCACCGCGGCGGGATCGTCCTCGGCGCCCATCGGGCAGGTGCTGGTCCCGTGCTGGGTGTCGCCGGCGTGGGCCAGGGCCCAGGCGTCGACCTCGGCGTCGCTCCCGTCCGGCGGCGAGATGGTGACCGGCCCGAGCGCGGCGACGCCCGGCCGGCGGGCGATGTCGAGCAGGCGCCTGAGGCCATCGCGCAGGCGCAGGCGGTCGCTGTCGGCGTCGAGCATGTTCTCCTCGATCACCGGGTGCGCGCGCGGATCGGCCGAGGCCAGGGCCAGGCGCCCACGCGAAACGCACTGGTTCACCCAGACGCCGAGGAGGCCGAACTCGCGGCGGCCTTTCGGCCCTTCGACGTGGTGGCCGAGACTGTCGCCGAAGCGGTTCATCGCCACCATCATCATGTCGCCGGGGCCGGCGTCCGCCAGGCCCGACGAGTAGCGGACGCAGAGGTTGGTGTGGCGAAAGCCGTCCGCCGGGACGGCGAACGGCTCCAGCGCGATCGGCAGGAAGAGGGCCGGATGGTCCTGGAACGCCTCGCCCACCGGCAGGGCGGCTCGGACCGGGATGTCGAGCCCCTTCAGCTGCTGCTCCGGCCCTATGCCCGAGCGCATCAGGATGGCCGGCGAGTGCACGGCGCCGGCCGAAAGGATCACGGTCGTCCCGCGCACCTCGCGCGCCTGGCCGCCCGCCAGCAGGCGCACGCCGACGGCCCGGTCGCCCTCGAAGATCACCTTGTCGACCAGGCTGTCGCCGAAGATCGCCAGGTTGTTGCGCCCTCGCGCCGGCTCCAGGTAGCCGTCGTTGGTGCTGACGCGGACGCCGCCCTTGTTGTTGATCGCATAGGGCGAGACGCCGAGGGCGCCGGGGGCGTTGTGGTCGACCGCCCAGGGATAGCCAAGGTCGAGCGCCGCCTCCGCCATCGCCTGGTCGACCGCGCCCCACTTCGCGATGGGCGCGCGAGAGATGGGGATCGGCCCGGCGTCGCCGTGCCAGGGCTCGTGGCCGTAGCGCTCGTCGGTCTCGAGCCGCCGGAACGCCGGCAGGACGTCGGCGAACGACCAGCCCGGACAGCCCGCCGCCGCCCAGTCGTCATAGTCCTCGACCACGCCGCGGATGGCGATCTGGCCGTTCACCGCCGAGCTGCCGCCCAGGCCCCGGCCGCGCCAGTAGGTGCGGTGCGCCTGCGCCCGCGTGCGCCGCGCCGTCAGGTCGTCCCAGCGGAAGCGGGCGTAGGCCTCCTCGGTGATCACACGGTGCGGATTGGGGCTGCGCATGGCCTCCGGCGTCTCGGCCGAACCGTAGTCGGGCCCCGCCTCGATCAGCGCCACCTGGCAGGCGGGATCGGCCGACAGGCGCGCCGCCAGCACCGCCCCGGCCGACCCGGCGCCGACGATGACGTAGTCGTAGCTCATGGCGATCCCCCGGATGCGTCGAAGCATGCTGACAGCCCGTCGTCGGGACAAGGCTTAGACTGCCGACGCGGCCCGGCGAAGGGCTTGTCCCGCCGCGTGCCGCCCCGATCTTCTGGATCGGAGGGCGCATGGGAGAACGGGCATGGCCGCGCAACTCAACCACACCATCGTCTGGTGCCGGGACAAGGAGACCTCGGCCCGGTTCCTGGCCGAGATGCTGGGGCGCCCGCCGCCGACCCGGTTCGGCCCGTTCAGCGTCGTCGAGCTCGACAACGGCGTCTCGATGGACTTCCACGACGCCGACGGCGAGATCCGCTCGCAGCACTACGCCTTCCTGATCGGCGAGGCCGACTTCGACCGCGTGCTGGCGAACATCCGCGCGCGGGGCCTCGACCACTGGGCCGACCCGGCCCGCCGGCGCCCGGGTGAGATCAACCACAATGACGGCGGCCGCGGCGTCTACTTCCCGGATCCCGACGGGCACTTCCTGGAAGTGATCACGCGGCCGTACGGGGCGTGAACAGGGCGCAGCGAAAGGTCCGGACCGAGCGTCTCTCAAAACTCCTCGTTGACGAGGCCAAGGTCGGTCAGGCCGGCCGCCCGCAGCCGGGCGAGAACCTCGACGTAGCGTCCAAAGAGCACGGTGCGCCCTGCACGGATGAAGAGGCGGCTGCTCTCGAGCCCGGGGGTGGCGACGGCCTGGCGGGCGTCTTCGCCCAGGCTGCCGAGACTTGAGCGCCTCGCCTCGCGCGCCCCGACGACGACCCAGATGGCGCCGTCGTCGGTCACGACGACCAGAGCGACGCAGGGAACGATGACATCGCCGGTGTAGGCCGGGCACGGCGCCGAAGGTCGCCGTGGCGGCGGCTGCGGCAATAGCCTTTGCCACAGAAGCACGGACGGCGCCGCCTCGGCCTCGTCGCCGGTGCGAAGCGCAACGCTCAGCCGGGCAACTCCGCAATCCTGAAGCCAGTTGGCCGCGCGCATGAACGCGCCGTAGGGGGCCGCGGGGTCGACGTCGATGGCCACCTGAGCCCCCGCCGACCTTTCTCTCGTCACGGTTTCGCAGGCGCTGGACTGGGAGCCGTCAAGCACCAGCGCCGACGCGGCGCCGGTGGCGGAATTCCTGATCTCGGTTCGGCCATCGGCATGGATGTTGATGGCGTAAGCCGCTGGCGTGGCCAGGGCGAGGGCGGCGGCCAGGAG
>DASZQQ010000419.1:0-5285 GCA_035549595.1 Caulobacteraceae bacterium | reverse complement strand
CGTGGTCTGGGGCAAGGTCGCCCTGAAGATCCGCGACGACGACGTGCTGATCAGCGAGATCTTCTACGACCAGGACCAGAAGCCGGCGCGGCGCCTCGACGTCGACAAGGTCGGCGCGCTTGGCGGACGCCCCTATCCGATGGTGATGACCATGCGCCCGCTCGACCAGCCCGGCCAGTGGACCCGCATCGAGACCACGTCGGGCCGCTTCAACCAGGCCCTGCCGGCCTGGCTCTTCACCCTGTCGAACCTGCAGAACCCGAGGCGCTGAACGCGATGCTCGCCGCGCTCGCCTGGCGGAACCTGTGGCGCCGTCCGCAGCGCACGGCGCTGAGCCTGCTCTCCATCGCCATCGTCTCGGGCCTGCTCGTCTTCATGCTGTCGTTCCAGATCGGCGTCTACGCGACGATGAAGGAGGCGACGCTGCGCATCTTCGACGGCTACGCCCAGTTCCAGCCGCCCGGCTACGCCGACGATCCCGGCGTCGAGCGCACGATCGAGGATCCTCGAGGCCTGGTGCAGAGGGCCGTCGCCATCCGCGGCGTGACCACCGCGGCGCCGCGGATCAACGCCTTCGCGGTGCTGGCCAACGGCGAGCGAAGCTACCGCGCGGCGGTGATCGGCGTCGACCCGGCCAGCGAGGCGCGCATCTCCTCGATCGCCGCCACCGTCCGCGACGGCCGTTACCTGCAGCCCGGCGACAGCGACCGGGCGGTGCTGGGCGACCTCCTGGCGCGCAACCTCGCCCTCAGGGTCGGCGACAAAGTCACCCTGCTCGGCCAGGCCAAGGACGGCTCGGTCGCCGCCGACGTGCTGACCGTGGCCGGCGTCTACCACTCCGGCGTCCCCGACCTCGACCGCACGATCCTGGAGATGCCGCTGGCGCGCGCGCAGGACACCTTCGGCATGGCCGGCGAGGCCAACACCGTCGCCCTCGGCGGCCCGAGCCTGGCCTCGGTGGACCGGGCCCTGGGCGAGCTCAGCCGCGTCGCCGCGCGCCGGGGCGCGACCTTGCGCGACTGGGGCGACCTGGAGCCGGCCCTGCGCGACGGCATCTGGCTGAAGTACGCGACCTCGATGCTGTTCTACCTGACCCTGGTCGTGGTCGTGGCCTTCATCATCCTCAACACCCTGCTGATGTCGGTGCTCGAGCGCATCCGCGAGTTCGGCGTGCTGCTGGCGCTGGGCATGCGCCCGGGCCTGATCGGCGCCATGGTCTGGGCCGAGCTGCTCACGCTGGCGCTGATCGGCTGCGGGATCGGTCTCGCCCTCGGCGGCGGCGCGGCGCTCTGGCTGCAGCACGTGGGTGTCGCCCTGCCCGGCCTCGGCCCTGTCCTGGCCCAGTACGGCCTGCCCGACCGGCTCTATCCGGCGGTGACGCCGCTCAGCGCGCTCCTGGGCCCAGGGGTGATCCTGGCCGCGATCGCCGCCGGCGGCGTGGTCCCGTTCCTGCGCGTGACGCGGCTGACGGCCGCCTCGGCGATGCGGGCCGCCTGATGCGCGCGCTCACCCTCTTCGGCCCGCTCGCCTGGCGCAACCTCTGGCGCAACCCGCGCCGGACCCTGATCACGCTCGCCGTCGTCGCCGTCGGCGTCTGGTCGATCCTGACCTTCGACGTGCTGCTCAAGGCCTTCGGCGAGGCGAGCCGCGAGGGGACGCTGCGCCTGCTGACCGGCGAGGCGCAGATCCATGCGCCGGGCTGGCTCGACGATCCGGGCGTCACGCACCGCATGCCGGCCCCCGCCGGCGCCCTGGCCGGCGCCCTCGCTGCGCCGCCGGTCACGGCCGCCGCAGCGCGTGTGCGCGTCCCGGCCATCGTCCGCAGCGAATACCGCACGCGCGCCGCGACCCTGCTGGGCGTCGCCCCGGACGAGGAGCGGCGCGTCTCGGACCTGCCCGGCGCAGTGTCGGCAGGCCGCTACCTCTCCGGCCCGGCCGACCCGGGCGCCGTCATCGGCCGCGACCTCGCCACGCGTCTGAAGACCCGGCTCGGCAAACGCATCATCCTGATGACCCAGGCCGCCGACGGGCGCCTGGCCGAGCAGAGCTTCACCATCGTCGGCCTCTACGCCAGCCAGCAGTCGGCCGAGGACGAATACGTCTTCACCGGTCGCGCCACCGCCCAGGCGATGCTGGGGATCGGAACCGACGTCTCCGAGATCGCCTTCGACGCGACGCTGCAGCCCGGACTCGAGGCCGCCGTCGCAAAGGTGAGGAAGGCGGCGCCCGGCCTCGACGTGAAGACCTGGATGCAGCTTTCGCCGCTGGCCTACACGATCGAGACCTTCACCCAGTCCTACGTCGCCGTCTGGCTGATGATCATGTTCGTCCTGATGGCGATCGGCATCGTCAACACCCAGCTGATGGCGGTGTTCGAACGCACCCGCGAGTTCGGCCTGATGCAGGCCCTGGGCATGGGCCGGGGCCTGATCGTGCTGCAGGTGTCGCTGGAGTCGACGCTGCTGATCGGCCTCGGCGTCGTGGCCGGCGCGGCGTTGATGCTGCTCACCCTGGCCCCGTTCGGACATGGCCTCGACCTCGGCTTCCTCGCCCCCGGCGCCGAGATGGCCGGCATCGGCCGCGTGCTGCACCCGAAGCTGGCGCCAGGCGAGGCCCTGGGCTTCTGCGGGCTGGTCTGGGTGCTGGGGATCCTGGCCGCGCTCTGGCCGGCGCGCACGGCGGCGAAGGCGACGCCGGCGGCGGCCATGGCCGCCCAGGCATAGTGGAGACAACCATGGCCCCGATCATCCAGTGCCGCGGCGTGACCAAGGTCTATCGCCAGGGCGCCGTCGAGGTCCCGGCGCTGAGGGGCGTCGACCTGGAGATCGCGCCGGGGGACTTCGCAACGCTCGCCGGCCCGTCCGGCTCGGGCAAGACCACCCTGCTCAGCCTGATCGGCGGCCTCGACCGGCCGAGCGCCGGAGAGATCGTCGTGGACGGCGAGCCGATCGCCTCCATGCCGGCGAGCCGCCTGGCGTCCCTGCGCCTGCACAAGATCGGCTTCGTCTTCCAGAGCTACAGCCTGATCCCGGTGCTGTCGGCGCTGGAGAACGTGGAGTTCGTCCTTCGCCTCCTCGGCCGGCCGGCGGCGGAGCGCGAGGCCCGCGCCCGCGAAGTGCTGCGCGAGGTCGGGCTGGAAGGGCTGGAGGACCGCCGCCCGGCCCGCCTCTCCGGCGGCCAGCAGCAGCGCGTCGCCGTCGCCCGCGCCCTCGCCTCGCGCCCCGCCATCGTCCTCGCCGACGAGCCCACCGCCAACCTCGACACCCACAACGCCGAGGAACTGATCGCCCTGATGGCCGAGCTCAACGCCGCCTCCGGCGCCACCTTCCTGATCGCCACCCACGACCCGCGCGTGATCGCCCATGCCCGGCGCCGCATCGACATGGTCGACGGCCGCATCACCGCCGACGAGCGGCAGACGCCGGCGCGCGCGACGGCGTGAACTCCCCGTACGGCCCCGGTTGACGCGCCGTCGCCATTGACGGGCCTGCCGGCGGCAGGGCCTATACGCGCGTTTGAATTTGCAAGGCCGACGCGGCTCCGCACGCGCGGCTGTTTCACGCTCGAGGAAACGACCATGACCGCCATCAACGCCGTGACCGACTACGCCCTCGAGGGCGACGTCGGCGTCATCACCCTGAACTCGCCGCCGGTGAACGCGCTTTCCGCCGGGGTGCGCGACGGTCTGGCGGGGGGCATGGCGGCGGCGATCGCCGACCCGGGCGCGAAGTCGATCGTGATCATCTGCGAAGGCCGCACCTTCATCGCCGGCGCCGACATCACCGAGTTCGGCGGCGCGCAGAAGGGCGCCAGCCTGTTCGACGTCCAGACCGCCATCGAGGATTCCACCAAGCCGGTGATCGCCGCGATCCACGGCACCGCGCTCGGCGGCGGCCTGGAGGTCGCGCTCACCTGCCACTACCGCGTCGCCGTCCCCTCGGCCCGCTGCGGCCTGCCGGAGGTGAACCTCGGCCTGCTGCCGGGCGCCGGCGGCACCCAGCGCCTGCCCCGCATCGTCGGCGTCGAGAAGGCCCTGGAGATGATGACCTCGGGCCAGCACGTGCCGGCCAAGGAATGCCTGGCCATGGGCCTGGTCGACGAGCTGGTCGAGGAAGGCAAGCTGCGCGAGGGCGCCATCGCCTTCGCCCGCAAGGTGGTCGCCGAGGGCCGGCCGCTGAAGAAGGTCCGCGAGTCCAACGAGAAGGTCGAGGCCGCCCGCGGCCATCCCGAGATCTTCGAGAACTTCCGCAAGGCCAACGCCCGCCGCTTCCGCGGCTTCCTGGCCCCCGAGTACAACATCCGGTGCGTCGAGGCGGCCGTGAACCAGCCGTTCGAGGAGGGGCTGAAGACCGAGCGCAAGCTGTTCGGCGAGGTCATGGCCGGCTCGCAGAGCGCGGCCCAGCGCTACGCCTTCTTCGCCGAGCGCCAGGCCGCCAAGATCCCGGACGTGCCGGACGACACCCCGGTCATCCCGGTGAACAAGGTCGGCGTCATCGGCGCGGGCACCATGGGCGGCGGCATCGCGATGAACTTCATGAACGCCGGCATCCCGGTGACGATCGTGGAGGTCAAGCAGGACGCCCTGGACCGCGGCGTCGCCACCATCCGGCGCAACTACGAGCGCTCGCGCTCGGCCGTGCCGGCCGAGACCGAGGCGCGCATGAGCCGCCTGACCCCTTCGCTGGACATGTCCGCCCTGGCCGACTGCGACCTCGTCATCGAGGCCGTGTTCGAGCGCATGGACATCAAGAAGGACATCTTCGCCAAGCTCGACGCGATCTGTAAGCCCGGCGCGATCCTGGCCACCAACACCTCGGCCCTGAACATCGACGAGATCGCCTCGGCGACCAAGCGCCCCGAGGCGGTGATCGGCCTGCACTTCTTCTCGCCGGCCAACGTCATGAAGCTGCTGGAGATCGTGCGCGCCGACCACACCTCCAAGGAGGTGATCGCCACCTCGATGAAGCTGGCCAAGAAGATCGGCAAGATCGCCGTGCTGGTCGGCGTCACGCCCGGCTTCGTCGGCAACCGCATCCTCGGCCAGCGCCAGCGCGAGGCCAACAAGCTGATCTTCGAAGGCGCCATGCCCTGGGACGTCGACCGCGTCCTCTACGATTTCGGCTTCCCGATGGGGCCATTCGCCATGAGCGACCTGGCCGGCCTCGACATCGGCTGGGTGAAGGAGAAGTCGAAGGGCGAGACGATCCGCGACGTGCTGTGCGAGATGGACCGCCGCGGCCAGAAGACCGGCGCAGGCTGGTATGACTACGACGAGAACCGCAACG
>DASZQQ010000418.1:0-4124 GCA_035549595.1 Caulobacteraceae bacterium | reverse complement strand
GCGATCGCCACCCGGTCGCCCGCGGTGACGCTGGTCTTGCGCCGCACCGCGACCTTGATCGGCAGCAGGTAGCCGTCGTCCTTGGGGAAGAGAGAGGTGGTGAAGCGAACGCCGCCGATCTCGGCCTCGACCGGGACGCAGCCCCAGCCGTAGGTGGCGGCCCTGGCCACGGGCCGCAGGCGCGTCAGCTCGGGCTCCGGCACGGGGGCGAAGAAGAACGGACTGGGGCCCCGCCAGTAGATGATCTCGGACTCGAACGAGAACCGGGTCGGGGCGTCGTCGTCGCCGTCCATGGTCACTCCTCGCGATCTGCGCCAGCCTAGGTCGCATCGAGGCCGCGCACGAGTCCGTTGCCGCCGCTCGCCGCTTGGTCTCAGATGGCCCGAATACGGGAGGGTCGGGCCATGGGCATGCCGTCGGGCATCGGCGTCGTCGACACCATGATCGGCTTTCCGGCCGCCGATTTCCGTCAGTACGACTTCATCCGCGAGCAGCTGAAGGACCCGTCGGCGAAGTTCGACTTCCCGGTCGAGTACATGTTTCGCACCGTGCCCAAGGAACTCTACGGCCACGGCGATCCGATCGCGGTCACCCTGCACGAGATGGACCGCTTCGGCGTCGAGATCGGCCTGATCGGGGTCGAGGACGAGGTCAGCCGCAAGGCGCTGAAGGACCATCCGGACCGCTTCGTCGCCCACGGCTCGGTGGACCCCAACCGCGGCATGGACGGGATCCGCGACATGGTCCGCCAGTACGAGACCTTCGGCGTGCGCGCCTTCGCGGCCTTCAACGCCGGCTTCAACCCGCAGGTCGGGATCGCCGACGCGAAGATGTACCCGATCTACGCCAAGTGCGTCGAGCTGGACGTGCCGATCTTCGCCTGCGCCGGCGTGCCGGGCCCGCGGGTGCCGATGTGGCCTCAGGAGGTCCGCCTGATCGACCAGGTGATGTACGACTTTCCCGAGCTCGTCTTCGTCACCCGCCACGGCTGCGAGCCGTGGGAGGACCTGGCCGTCAAGCTGATGCTGAAGTGGCCGAACCTCTACTATTCGACGTCGGCCTTCGCCCCGAAGCACTATCCGGAGGCGATCGTGCGCTACGCCAACACCCGCGGCGCCGACAAGGTGCTCTACGCCGGCTACTTCCCGATGGGACTGTCGCTGGAGCGGATCATGACCGACATGGCCCACGTGCCGTTCAAGGACGAGGTGTGGCCGAAATTCCTGCGCGACAACGCCCGCAGACTGCTCAAGCTGCCGGGATAGGGGGAGGAGAGACAATCATGGCCGACGATGCGGTCGTCCTGAGTTCGCCGGTGGCGGTGGCCGCCGCCCTGGCCGGCATGAGCGTCGAGGAGCGCGCGCGCTGGCGCACCGCCGACGTCCCGAACCGCCCCTCGGTCGCCGAGCGCAACCTCGACATCCCGTTTCCCTACGGCTGGTTCCCGGTGCTGCTGTCGGCCGAGCTGGGCGCGGGCGAGGTCAAGCCGATGCGCTATTTCGGCCGCGATCTCGTCGCCTGGCGCGGCGAGGACGGGCGCGCGCGGGTGCTCGACGCGCACTGCCGGCACCTGGGCGCCCACATGGGCCACGGCGGGCGCGTGGTCGGCCAGCTGCTGGAGTGTCCGTTCCACGCCTGGCGCTACGACGGCGAGGGCGTCGTCCGCGAGATCCCCTACGCCGAGCGCGTGCCGCCCAGCCTCACCCGCCCCTGCGAGCGGCAATGGCCCGTGGCCGAGGCCAACCGGCTGATCTGGGTCTGGTATCACCCGCACGGCGCCGCGCCCGAATGGGAGGTCGCGCACTTCCCCGAGGCCAGCGACCCGGACTGGACCGACTACGAGATCCACGAGTGGCGCGTCTTCGTCGCCCTGCAGTGCATGGCCGAGAACGCCGTCGACGTGGCCCACTTCCAGTACGTCCACGGCACGGCGACCTTCCCGACCTCGGAGATGATCTGGGACGGTCCGCGCCGCACCTCGATCATCCACGCCGGCCTCGACACGCCCCAGGGCCGGGTCGACTCGACCATCGAGGCGCGCATGATCGGTCCGGGCCAGAGCGCCACGCGCTTCACCGGCATCGCCGAGACCCTGCTGGTCGCCGCCGTGACTCCGGTCGAGAAGGACGAGGTGCGGGTGCGCTTCTGCTTCACCCAGCCGAAGAGCCAGACCGAGGGGCTCTCGGCCATGGCCGCGTTCGGCTTCATTCACGAGGTCTGCCGCCAGCTCGACCAGGACAAGGTGATCTGGGACCGCCAGCGCTACCTCGATCGCCCGGTGGTCTGCGACGGCGACGGCCCGATCCTGCCGCTGCGCCAGTGGTACCGGCAATTCTATGCGGAGTGGGCCAAAGCCTAGAGCGGGTCGAGGAAAAGTGG
The DNA here is from genome assembly GCA_035549595.1 of Caulobacteraceae bacterium. Taxonomy (GTDB): domain Bacteria; phylum Pseudomonadota; class Alphaproteobacteria; order Caulobacterales; family Caulobacteraceae; genus Acaudatibacter. Next base: position 1,745 of record DASZQQ010000418.1, on the reverse strand, counting down.
GAACCCGCCCGCGACCCGCTCCGAAACCTAGGCCACCCGCCAGACAATCGCGCGCCCGTCGAAGCGGCTTTCGAGCGTCAGACGACGATTGTGCACGGCGAGGGCGCCGGTCCAGAGGGCGTTCCAGGCCTCGAAGACGGCCGGCGAGGGCGAGAGGCCGTCCATCAGGCGCCAGCCCGTCTGCAGGACAGTGGCGCCCTCCAGCGACACACTCTCGCCCTGGGCCGCGGCAATGGCGGCCAGGTACGTGGCGAAAGCCTCCGGCGCGCCGGGTTCGATCCCGAGGGCCTCGGCGGTCTCGTCGTAGAACTGCAGGCCGATCAGGCGCGCGGTGCGGGCCAGGAGGCCGGCCGCGTCGGCCTCGCCGAAGAGGTCGATCAGCGTCGGGACCAGCGAGCGGACGTACTCCATGGCGTAGGAGCGCTCGACCTTCTTCAGCCGGTCCTGCGGCCAGTCGGCGCTGTCGAGCTTCGGCGCCAGGGCCGGATCGAAGTCGGGCGCCGTCTCGTCCGGCGCGAAGCGGACGCGCTCGTCCTCCGCGATCGGGCGGCCGTAGTCGAGGTAGTAGCCCTCGAGCCCCGGCTGGCCCTCGACCGTCTGGCCGGTGCAGACGAAGCCGAGGCGCGGATTGCCGAGGCTGACGCCGTTGTGGCCGTGCCAGCCGTGCAGCATGGCCTCGTTCACGCGCCTGGGCACGGCGCAGATCGCCGTCCCCTGCCAGATCCAGCGCGGCGGCGGGTAGCGCACCCAGGCCTGGGTCTCGCTCTCGGGCATGAACTCGGTCTTCACCCCGCCGAGCGCGTTGGAGAAGTAGTGGTACTGGGCGCAGGCCACGGCGTCGGGCAGGCGATCGAGGCCCAGCTTCTTCAGGCCGGGCAGGAACTTCTCCAGGTGCTGGCGGCGGAAGTGGCCGAAGACGAAGGCGGCGGCTGGATCCTCGCCCCTGCGGGTAACGAGCGTCAGCACGAGGCCGGTCATCAGGGCGTTGTAGAGCCTGGAGACCGCCTTGTAGCCGGCCAGGCTGGGCTGGACCTGACCGGCGGGGCCGATCACGGGACCACGATGCTCTTGCCCACCACCTGGCGGTCGGCGAGCGAGTCGAACGCCGCGCGCCAGTCGTCGAGCTTGAACTCGCGCCAGACGTGGGGGCGGGTCCTGCCCTCGGCGGCCATGGCCCAGATCGCCTGCTGGTTCTCGCGGCCGAGCTCGGGGAACTGGCGGCCGAACTCGCCGGCGCGCACGCCCATCACCGAGAAGCCCTTGATCAGGGGCATGTTGACGCTGATCGACGGGATGCGGCCCGAGGTGAAGCCGACCACCAGCAGGCGGCCGTTGAAGGCGATGCAGCGCACGCTCTCGTCGAACACGTCGCCGCCGACCGGATCGTAGATCACGTCGGCGCCCTTGCCGCCGGTGATCGCCTTGACCTCTTCGCGAAAGCCGCGGCTGACGTTCACCACGGCGTCGGGGTGGTAGAGGTCCTGGACCTGCTTCAGCTTGTCGTCCGAGGCCGAGGCGGCGATCACCTTGCAGCCCAGGCCCTTGGCCATGTCGACGCAGGCGAGGCCGACGCCGCCGGCCGCGCCGTGCACCAGCACCCACTCGCCCGGCTGGACCTGGGCGCGCCGCACCAGGGCGACGTAGGCGGTGATGTAGGCCGCTCCGTAGCCGGCGGCCTCGGCGAACGAGAGGTTCTGCGGCTTCCTGCGCAGGGCCATGGCCGGGGCGATGGCGTACTCGGCGAA
>DASZQQ010000417.1:0-5368 GCA_035549595.1 Caulobacteraceae bacterium | reverse complement strand
CCATGGCGGCGGCCGCGTCGAGGCGCGCGACGGCGGCGCGCGCGACCGCGTCCAGCCCCTCGCCGCCGCGAGCCAGGTGCTCGACGATCTGGCGGCGCATGCGCGGGTCCCAGAACTTGCGCAGGTGGTCCTCGGTCGCGGCGACAGCGGCGGCCTCGCCCGCGGTGCGGAAGGCGACGGCGATCTGGTTGGCCATGTAGACCAGGCGCTGGATCTCCACCCGCCTACTCCGCCGCCTGGATCCGCCGGGACCGGCGCGCGTGGTCCTCGTAGGTCTCCTGCCAGTCGGTCGGGCCGTTCGAGGGCGAGACCTGGACGGCGGTGACCTTGTATTCCGGGCAGTTCGTCGCCCAGTCCGAGTAGTCGGTGGTGACGACGTTGGCCTGGGTGTCGGGGTGGTGGAACGTGGTGTAGACGACGCCCGGCGCGACGCGCTCGGTGATCTCGGCCCTCAGCGTCGTCTCACCGGCGCGGCTGGCCAGCTTCACGAAGTCGCCGTCCTTCACCCCGCGCTCCTCGGCGTCGTGCGGGTGGATCTCCAGCACGTCCTCGTCGTGCCAGGCGACGTTGGCCGTCCGCCGCGTCTGGGCGCCGACGTTGTACTGGGTGAGGATCCGGCCCGTCGTCAGCAGCAGCGGGAAGCGCGGCCCGACCTTCTCGTCGGTGGCGACGTATTCGGTCAGGACGAAGTGGCCCTTGCCGCGCACGAAGGCGCCCATGTGCATCACCGGCGTGCCCTCGGGGGCCTTCTCGTTGCACGGCCACTGCACCGAGCCGAGCTCGTCCAGCTTCTGGTAGGAGACGCCGGCGAAGGTCGGGGTCGCCGCGGCGATCTCGTCCATGATCTGCGACGGATGCTCGTAGGCCATCGGGTAGCCGAGGGCGCCCGCGAGCTTCTGGGTGATCTCCCAGTCGGCGTAGCCGTTCTTCGGCCGCATCACCCGGCGCACGCGCTGGATGCGGCGCTCGGCGTTGGTGAAGGTGCCGTCCTTCTCCAGGAACGTCGACCCCGGCAGGAAGACGTGGGCGTAGGCCGCGGTCTCGTTGAGGAAGAGGTCGTGGACGACCACGCACTCCATGGCCGCCAGGCCCGCCGCCACATGGCGGGTGTTGGGGTCGGACTGCAGGATGTCCTCGCCCTGGATGTAGAGCCCCTTGAACGTGCCGTCGCAGGCGGCGTCGAGCATGTTGGGGATGCGAAGGCCCGGCTCGGCGTCGAGCGAGACGCCCCAGAGGCTCTCGAACAGGCTGCGCGTCGCGTCCTCGGAGATGTGCCGATAGCCCGAGAGCTCGTGCGGGAACGAGCCCATGTCGCACGAGCCCTGGACGTTGTTCTGGCCGCGCAGCGGGTTCACGCCGACGCCCGGCTTGCCGAGGTTGCCGGTGGCCATGGCGAGGTTGGCGATCGCCATCACCGCGGTGGAGCCCTGGCTGTGCTCGGTGACGCCGAGGCCGTAGTAGATCGCGGCGTTTCCGCCCGTGGCGTAGAGCCGGGCCGCGGCGCGCAGCTCGGCGGCCGGCACGCCGCTGACGGCTTCCACCGCCTCGGGGCCGTTCTCGGGCCGCGAGACGAACGCGGCCCAGGCCTCGAAGGCGTCGCCCTCGCAGCGCTCGCGCACGAAGGCCTGGTTCACCAGCCCCTCGGTGACGATCACATGCGCCAGGGCGTCGAGCACGGCGACGTTGGTCCCGGGCTTCAGTTGCAGGTGGTGGGCGGCGGCGACATGCGGCGAACGCACGAGGTCGATGGCGCGCGGGTCGATCACGATCAGCTTCGCCCCGGCCCTCAGGCGCCGCTTCATGCGGCTGGCGAACACGGGGTGGGCGTCGGTGGGGTTGGCGCCCATGACGACGATGACGTCGGCGTCCTCGACGCTGTCGAAGTCCTGCGTGCCGGCCGAGGTGCCGAAGGTCGTCTTCAGGCCGTAGCCGGTCGGCGAGTGGCAGACGCGCGCGCAGGTGTCGACGTTGTTGTTGCCGAAGGCGGCGCGGACCAGCTTCTGGACGAGGTAGGTCTCCTCGTTGGTGCAGCGCGACGAGGTGATGCCGCCGACCGCGTCCTTGCCGTACTTCGCCTGGATGCGCTTGAACTCGGCCGCGGTGTGGGCGATCGCCTCGTCCCAGGTCACCTCGCGCCAGGGTTCGTCGGTCGAGGCGCGGATCATGGGATTGAGGATGCGCTCGCGGTGGCTGGCGTAGCCCCAGGCGAAGCGGCCCTTGACGCAGGAGTGGCCGCGGTTGGCCTTGCCGTCCTTCCACGGGACCATGCGAACGACGGTCTCGCCGCGCATCTGCGCCTCGAAGGCGCAGCCGACGCCGCAGTAGGCGCAGGTCGTCACCACCGAGTGCTCGGGCTGGCCGATCTCGATGACGCTCTTCTCGGTCAGGGTCGCGGTCGGGCAGGCCTGGACGCAGGCGCCGCACGAGACGCACTCGCTGGCCATGAACGGCTCGTCCTGCGAGGCGGCGACCTTGGAGGAAAAGCCGCGGCCCTGGATGGTCAGGGCCAGCGTGCCCTGCACCTCGTCGCAGGCGCGCACGCAGCGCGAGCAGACGATGCACTTGGCCGGATCGAAGGTGAAGTAGGGGTTGGACTCGTCGCACGGCGCGGCGAGATGGTTCTCGCCGGCGTAGCCGTAGCGCACCTCGCGCAGGCCCACCTCGCCCGCCGCGTCCTGCAGTTCGCAGTCGCCGTTGGCGGCGCAGGTCAGGCAGTCCAGCGGGTGGTCGGAGATGTAGAGCTCCATCACCCCGTTGCGCAGGCGCTTCAGCGTGTCCGACTGCGTCGTCACCGCCATGCCCTCGGCCACCGGCGTGGTGCAGGAGGCGGGCGTTCCGGCGCGCCCCTCGATCTCGACCAGGCACAGGCGGCACGAGCCGAAGGCGGCGAGGCTGTCGGTGGCGCAGAGCTTGGGGATGCCGATCCCCGCCTCGCGCGCGGCCCGCATCACCGACGTCCCCGCCGGCACGGTGACCGCGAAGCCGTCGACGGTCAGGGTGACCGTCTCGCCGGCTTTCGCCGCCGGCGTCCCGTAGTCCAGAGCGCGCACTGAGTTCATGACGCCATCATACACCAAACTCTTCCCCCTCCGGGGCAAGAGCGAGAAGTTTCGCCGTCATCCGGCGATCCTCACGGGCGCCTTGCGGAAATCGTCCGGGAAGTGGCGGACCGCGCTCATCACCGGATAGGGGGTGAAGCCGCCGAGGGCGCAGAGGGAGCCCAGCTTCAGGGTGTGGCAGAGGTCCTCGACGAGGGCGAGGTTGGCCGCCACGTCGCGCCCGTCGATGATCTTCTGCACCGTCTCGGCGCCGCGCACCGAGCCGATCCGGCACGGCGTGCACTTGCCGCAGCTCTCGATGGCGCAGAACTCGAAGGCGAAGCGCGCCTGGGCGGCCATGTCGACGCTGTCGTCGAAGACCACGACGCCGCCGTGGCCGACGAGGCCGTCCGCCGCCGCGAACGCCTCGTAGTCGTACGGCGTGTCGAACAGGTCCGGCGGGAAATAGGCCCCGAGAGGCCCGCCGCACTGCACCGCCTTCACGGGCCGCCCCGAAGCCGCGCCGCCGCCGACCTCGTTCACCAGATGGCCGAGCGTGACGCCGAACGGGACCTCGTAGAGTCCTGGACGCTTGACGTTGCCCGCCAGCTGCACCGGCTGCGTCCCGCGCGAGCGGCCGTGGCCCATGGCGGCGTAGGCCTCGGCCCCGTGGACCAGGACCCAGGGCGCGGTGGCCAGCGTCAGCACGTTGTTGACCACCGTCGGCTGGCCGAAGAGGCCCGCGTGCGCCGGCAGCGGCGGCTTGGCGCGCACCTGGCCGCGCCTGCCCTCCAGGCTCTCCAGCAGCGCCGTCTCCTCGCCGCAGACGTAAGACCCCGCCCCGACGCGCAGCTCGACAGCGAAGTCGCCGAGCTGGCCCGAGCGCTCCGCGATGCGGATCGCCTCGGCGAACGCGCGGTTGGCGTGCGGGTATTCCGAGCGCGAATAGACGAAACCCTTGCGCGCGCCGACGGCGAAGGCGGCGATGGCCATGCCCTCGATCAGCAGGAACGGATCGCCCTCCAGGATCATGCGGTCGGCGAAGGTGCCGCTATCGCCCTCGTCGGCGTTGCAGACCACGTACTTCGTCTCGCCGGGCGCCTCGGCCACGGTCCGCCACTTGACCCCGGCCGGGAAGCCGGCCCCGCCGCGGCCGCGCAGGCCCGAGGCCGTGATCGCCTCGAGGGTCGCCGCCGGACCGATCTCGCGCGCCCGCGCCAGGCCGTCGAACGCCGGCAGCACGAGCGGATCGACGATCCCGCAGCGGGCGAAGGTGATGCGCGTCTGGCCGACGAACCAGGGATGCTCCTCCAGCCGCCCGAGCCGCGCCGGGTGCTCCGCCAGCGCCAGAACCGCCGGGACGTCGGCCGGCGTGATCGGACCGTAGGCGATGCGGCCCGCCGCGGTCTCGATTTCCGCCATCGGCTCGGCCCAGACCATGCCGCGCGAGCCGGTGCGCACCACCGTCGCGCCGGCCGCCGCGAACGCCTTCGCCAGCGCCTCGGCGCCGACGGCGAGGGAAGCGGAGTCCTTGGAGACGTAGACCTTCGTCATGACCGCGCCGCCTCGGCCAGGATCATGCCGTCGACGCGGCCGAGCGGCTCGCCGTCGACCAGCGCCGCCGGCGAGACGGCGCAGAGGCCGAGGCAATAGGCGGCCTCGACGGTCACGGCGCCGTCCGCGCTCGTACCGCCCCAGTCGATCCCCAGCGAGCCGAGCAGGAACCGCGCCGCCGCCTCGCCGCCGCGCGCCTGGCACGACTCGGCGCGGCAGACCCGTATCTCGCGCCGGCCCGGCGGGGCGTCGCGGTAGTCGTGGTAGAAGCTGGCGACCCCGTGGACCTCGGCGCGCGAGAGGTTCAGCGCCTCGGCGACCATCGCCACCGCCTCGCGCGGCACGCAGCCGAACGCGGCCTGGATCGCGTTCAGGATCGGCACGACGGCGCCCTCGACGTGGACGTGGGCGGCGATGATCTCGGCGGCGCGGGCTTCGGTGAACGCTGCGTACTCGGCCAACGTCGGCCCTTCCCTTCGTTCCGCCTCTCGCGAACACGGAGGCCCGGCGGTTTTATCGACTTCCCGCCGCGGCTGTCAGGGAAAACCTCAAGTCCTCGCCATCACGGGCGGGAGCGGGTTAGAGGGGGCGCATGTCCCAAGCGCACCCCGCCCTCGCCGGTCTCGTCATCGCCGGCGGCCGATCGAACCGGTTCGGCGCCGAGAAGGCAGTGCAGCTCCTGAAAGGCCGCTCGCTGCTGGAGTGGGCGGCGAGCGCCCTTGCCGAGGTCTGCGCCGACGTCGCCGTCAGCGCGCGGGCGGACAGCGGCGCTGCCG
>DASZQQ010000416.1:0-2494 GCA_035549595.1 Caulobacteraceae bacterium | reverse complement strand
CGAGGCCGTCCACGCTCCGGCGGCCGCGCCTTGGGAATCTTAACGCAGAGAGCGCAGAGAAGGCGCGGAGGACGCGAAGGGGCTCAGACCTCTGCGATCTCTGCGCCTTCTCTGCGCCCTCTGCGTGAAATGCTGCCTCGCCTCCGGCGAGGCGTTGCAGGCAAAGCCGCGGCCCCTTCGTGTGCTTCGAGTGCTTCGTGGTCCCCCTTTTTCAGCTCAGTCGACGCTCAGCATGAAGTGGCCGCGGAGGGCGGCGACCGGGGAGGCGCGGGCTTCCTGCCAGGCGTCGACGTGGACGCTGGCGATGCGGCGGCCGAGCTTGCGCACCTCGGCGCGGGCGAAGGTGGTGAGGCCGCCTCGCGCCGGGCGCAGGTAGTCGATGGTCACGTCGATGGTGCGCGGCTGGCGGCGCCCCGGTTCGCGGATCATCAGCTCGGCCAGGGCCGTCAGCTCCATGAAGGCGCCGACCACCCCCCCGTGCAGCGCCGGGATCGTCGTGTTGCCGATGTGGTCCGGACGAGCCGGCAGGATCGCCGTCATCTCGTCGCCGGCCAGCTGGCAGGTCAGGCCCAGGAAGCGGACGTATGGGATGCGCGCCAGGGCCGCGTCGAGGCGCTGCTGGGCGCTGAGCGCCGGGGTCTCGTCGGTCATGGGGTCGGCGGCGCTCCGGTCAGGGCGAAGGCGGCCTGGACGGCGGCCACCGGGTCGGACGGGTCGTCGTCGTAGGCGCTGGCCCGCACGAAGGCGATCGAGTGGGTGTACTTGTAGACCCGCGCCTCGGCGGTCACGCCACAGCGAGGCTTGGCCGGCCGCAGGTAGTCGATGCGCAGGTCCAGCGTCGCGGTCGGCGTCGGGCTCTGCCGGCCGGCCTGCACCGCCAGGCCGCAGACGTGGTCCAGCAGGGCGGTGACGACCCCGCCGGCGATGACGCCGGTGTCCGGATCGCCCACGAGGTCCTCGCGCCAGGGCACGCGCAGCACGCCGACGCCGTCTTCCATGGAGACGAATTCCAGGCCCAGCGCCGCGGCGTGCGGCACGGTGGACATGCGGTTGGCGAGCTCGCCCTGCCAGAACGGGTCTTCGGTCATGCGCCCCTTATAGGAACGCGGACGCTACGGCGCCTATATGCCAGTCGATGGCGATCCGGCCCGAGACCCTGCTCTGCCCGAAGCCCGCCGGGCTCTACTGCGCGCCGGGCGACTTCTACATCGACCCGGTGCGGCCGGTGGAGCGGGCGGTGATCACCCACGGCCACGCCGACCACGCCCGCGCGGGCCACGACCACGTGGCCGCGACCCCCGAGACCCTGGCGATCATGGCCGCGCGCTACGGCGAGGGCTACGCCGGCCAGGTGCGCGCCATGCCCTACGGCGAGACCATCGCCCGCGACGGGGTCGAGATCACCCTGGTCCCGGCCGGCCACGTGCTGGGCTCAGCCCAGGTGGTGGTGCGCTGGAAGGGCCTGACCATGGTCGTCAGCGGCGACTACAAGCGCCGGCGCGACCCCACCTGTCCGGCCTTCCAGCCGGTGGACTGCGACGTCTTCGTCACCGAGGCGACCTTCGGCCTGCCGGTGTTCCGCCATCCCGACGACGCCGGCGAGGTGGCCGCCCTGCTCCACTCGGTCGCCCAGTTCCCCGAGCGCAGCCACATCGTCGGCGCCTACGCCCTGGGCAAGGCCCAGCGCCTGATCATGCTGCTGCGCGAGGCCGGCTGGGACCGGCCGATCTTCGTCCATGGCGCCCTTGAGCGCCTGAACGGCCTCTACCAGCGCTTCGGCGTCGACCTCGGCCCCTTGGAGCCGGCCACGACCGCCGACCGCAAGAGTTTCGCCGGCGAGATCGTCGTCGCCCCGCCCGGCGCCCTGGCCGACCGCTGGTCGCGGCGCTTCCCCGACCCGGTGTCGGCCTTCGCCTCGGGCTGGATGCGCATCCGCGCCCGCACCCGCCAGCGCGGCGTCGAGCTGCCGCTGATCGTCTCGGACCACGCCGACTGGGACGAGCTGACCTCGACCCTGGCCGAGCTCGCCCCCGCCGAGGTCTGGATCACCCACGGCCGCGAGGAGGCCCTCGCCCGCTGGTGCGCCCTCAACGGCCTCCAGGCCCGCGCCCTGGCGCTGGTGGGCTACGAGGACGAGGAGGAGTGAGGACGCGCCGCTGCGCTCAGCAGCGGCATGAAATCGCCAGCGGCGATTTCGCGGACGAACGCCCGAAACGTAAGCGAAGGGCTGGAGCTCGGCCCCGGGGACATGTTCCGCAGGAACGTGTCCCCTCCAGCCAGACACAGGGGACACGAACCCGCCTGCGGCGGGATCATGTCCCCGGCCCACGCCGCCCTCTTGCGGCGATCACGGTTCTGTGAACATCATGATCACGGGGGCGTGATCAGACCGTGAGGAGTCTGTGATGAGACGCATCCTTCCCCTGTTCGCCGCCGCGTCCCTGGCCGTGCTCGCCGCCTGCAGCAAGCCGGCGGCGCCCGGCGCGTCCCCGCC
>DASZQQ010000415.1:0-6008 GCA_035549595.1 Caulobacteraceae bacterium | reverse complement strand
GCGGATCGGTCCCGAGGTCGGGCGCGGCGATGGCCTCGACGAACCGCTCCCAGAGGCGCTGGCTGTTCACCCCGACGACGATGTAGCCGTCGCGGGTCTTCAGGGCCTCGTAGGGCGCGGCCAGGCGATGGCGCGAGCCGTTCGGCCGGGCGACCTCGCCGGTGGTCAGGTAGAGGCCGCTCTCCCAGACCGTATAGGCGATGGCGGTCTCCAGGAGCGAGGTCTCGACGTGCTGGCCCTCGCCGGTGGCGTCGCGGTGGCGCAGCGCGGCCAGGATGCCGAGCGCCGCGAACGTCCCGGCGTTGAGGTCGGACAGCGGCACGCCGCACGCGGTCGGCCGCTCGGCGCCCGGCTCGCCGGTGAAGCTCATGATGCCGCTCATGCCCTGGGCGATCAGGTCGAAGCCGCCGCGGTCGCGGTAGGGGCCGGTGAGGCCGAAGCCCGACACCGAGGCGTAGACGAGCCGCGGGTTGACCGCCTTCAGATGCTCCCAGCCCAGGCCCATGCGGTCGAGGGAGCCGGGCCGGTAGTTCTCGACGAAGACGTCGGCGCTGCGGGCCAGGCGGCGGATCGTCTCGGCGCCCATGGGGCTGGCCAGGTCGATCGCCAGCGAGCGCTTGTTGCGGTTGACGAAGTCGAACGCCTTGAAGCGCGCCTTGGGGTGGCCGCGGGTGGTCTCGCCCTCCAGGGGTTCGATCTTGACCACCTCGGCGCCGAGGTCGGCCAGCATCATCGAGCACCAGGCGCCGGCGATCACATGCGTGCAGTCGAGCACCTTGAGGCCCGCGAGGGCCGCCCTGGGCGTCATGATCGTCCGCTCCCGTTCGCCGCGACGATGGCGCGTCAGGCCTTGGCCGGCAAGCGGCCGGCCGCGATGGCGAAGGGCTTCAGGAGTTCGGCGGCGACCAGGTAGACCAGGACGATCAGGGCCAGGGCGGCGGTGAGCGCCGGCGGCGGGGTCTGGAAGCCGAACAGGGCGCCGACGGGCGTGAAGGGGATCGCCAGGGCCGCCGCCAGGGCGACCAGGGTCGAGACCGTCAGCACCGGGTCCGGACGGTCGCGCCACGGCCGTCCGGGGGTGCGGATCAGGAAGATCACGAGGGTCTGGGTGGCGATCGATTCCAGGAACCAGCCGGTGCGGAAGACCTCGGCGGCGCTGTGGAAGTGCAGGCGCAGCATGGCGAAGGTGGCCAGGTCGAAGGCCGAGGACAGCGGCCCCATCACCGCGGCGAAGCGGGCGATGTCGGCCATGCGCCAGGTCTGCGGCCGGGCGATGTCGACGGGCCGGACCCGGTCGAACGGGATGCCGATCTCGGACAGATCGTAGAGCAGGTTGTTGAGCAGGATCTGGGTCGCCAGCATCGGCAGGAACGGCAGGAACAGCGACGCGGCGGCCATCGACAGCATGTTGCCGAAGTTCGACGAGGCCCCCATGCGTACGTACTTCAGGATGTTGGCGAAGGTCCGCCGCCCTTCCTCGACCCCGTCGGCGACGACGCCGAGGTCGGCGTCCAGCAGGATCATGTCCGCCGCCGCGCGGGCCACGCCCGTGGCCCCGTCCACCGACAGGCCGACGTCCGCCGCCTTGAGGCCGGGGGCGTCGTTCACCCCGTCGCCCATGAAGCCGACCACCTCGCCCGAGGCGCGCAGGGCGCGGACGATGCGCACCTTCTGGTCCGGCGTCAGGCGGGCGAAGACGTCGGTCGCCCGGGCCTGGACGGGCAAGGCGTCGATGCCGATGCGGGCGACGTCGGCCCCGGCGATCACCTGGTCCGCCCTCAGGCCCACCAGCTTCGCCAGCCGTCCGACCACGACGGGATCGTCGCCCGACAGCACGACCACCCGCACGCCGAGCGCGGCCAGGCGCGCGACCGCGGCCGGGGCGCTGGCCTTGGGCGGATCGGAGAAGGTGCAGAGGCCCTCGAAGACGAGGCCGGCCTCGTCGTCGAAGGTCGGGTCGCGCACGGGGCCGGACCAGGGGCGCGAGGCCACCGCCACCGACCTCAGGCCCTGGGCGGCGAGATCGGCGACCGTCTTCAGCGCCGCCGCCCGGCCCGACTCGTCCAGCGGCCCTGCGGCGGTCCGCTCGCACGCCCCCAGCACCGCCTCGGGCGCGCCCTTGACCAGCAGCGTCGGTCCCTCGGGACCGTCGGCGAGCACGCAGCCCATGCGGCGCTGGTAGTCGAACGGCAGCCGGCCCTTCAGCATCCAGCCATCCAGTGCGTCGGGCCGGCCGCGCGCCAGGGCTTCGTCGAGCGAGCCCTTGTCCCCGCCCAGGGCGGCGGCGATCGCCGCCAGCCTGGCCGGACGGTCGGCCGTCTGCCCGGCGGCATCGAGGCTGCCGGCCAGGACGATCTCGGCCGAGGTCAGGGTGCCGGTCTTGTCGGTGCACAGCACCGTCATCGCCCCCAGGTCGTGGATCGAGGCCAGGCGCTTGACGATCACCTTGCGCCGGCTCATCCGCACCGCCCCGCGCGAGAGGGTCACGGTGGTGATCATCGGCAGCAGCTCGGGTGTCAGACCCACGGCCAGGGCGACCGAGAACATCAGCGACTGGATCACCGGCCGGCCGAAGAGGACGTTGGCGCTCAACACGCCCAGCGCCAGCACCGCCGTCGCCCGCGCGATCAGGAATCCCAGCCGGCGCAGGTCGCGCTGGAACGGCGAGATCTCGGCGGCCTGGGCCAGCGAAGCCGCCGCCTCGCCGAACAGGGTCCTTCGCCCCGTCGCCACGGCGAGCGCGACGCCCTCGCCGGTCTGCACCACCGAGCCGCGGAAGACGGCGTTGCTGGCCTCGGCCGCCTCGGTCGAGGTCACCTCGCCGGGCCGCTTGACGACGCCGTAGGGCTCGCCGGTCAGGGCCGCCTCGTTCAGCGTCAGGGCGTTGGTCTCGATGAGGATCGCGTCGGCGGGCACGATGTCGCCGGTGTCGAGGCGGAAGACGTCTCCGGGAACCACGGCTTCGGCGTCAACCGGCTGGAAGCTTCCGTCGCGCTTGACCTCCGCCTTCAGCGCCACCGACTGGCGCAGCGCCTCGGCCGCGCGCTTGGCCCGCCCCTCCTGGATCGTGTCCAGAGCGACCGAGAAGACGATCATCACCACGATGATCAGGGCGCTGACGCCGTCGCCGGTGGCCGCGGCGATCACCGCCGCGGCGATGAGCAAGAGCACCAGGGGCTCCAGCAGCCGCCGCCCGATCGCCGCGATCGGACCGGCCTCCCGCGCGGCGGCGTCGGCGTTGCGGCCGTAGCGCGCGAGCCGGCTTTCCGCCTCGGCCGACGTCAGGCCGTCGAGGCCGCACGACAGCGCCGATGCCGACGCCTCCGGCGTCCGCGTCCAGAATGGCGCCTCGTCGCCCACCGCCGCCCCTTTCGAGAAATCGGCCTGCCCTGCCCTCGCGACAATCTTGTCAGGCCTGGGGCCCAGGCGGAACAATGATCTGGAGAGAGGCCGCGAGGGCCGATCCTTGGGAGACGTCCGATGGCGAGGACGACGTCGGCCGGCGGGGCCGAGATCGAGTACGAGACCTTCGGCGACGCGGCGAACGAGACCGTGCTGCTGATCAACGGCCTCGGCTCGCAGATGACGCGCTGGCCGGAGGACTTCTGCCGCCGCCTGACCGCGCATGGCCTGCGGGTGGTCCGCTTCGACAACCGCGACGTCGGCAAGTCGACCTGGTTCAAGGCCGGCGACGAATACACCGTCTCGGACATGGCCGCGGACGGCATCGCCGTTCTGGACGCGGTCGGCGCGGCGCGCGCGCACGTCGTCGGCATGTCGATGGGCGGCATGATCGGCCAGGTCCTCGCCGCCGACTGGCCCGACCGGGTTCTGTCGTTCGTCTCGATCATGTCGAACAGCGGCAACCCCGACCTGCCGCCGCCGGACATCGCCTTCCTGCGCCAGGTGGCGCCCGACCCGGCCAAGGACCGGAAAGCCTACCTGGACCACGCCGAGAAGAGCGCGCAGCACATCGCCAGCCCGGGCTATCCCTGGCCGGCCGGCGCCCTTCGCGCCCGCGCCGAGGCCGAGCTGGAGCGCGCCTACAACCCCGCCGGGGTCGCCCGCCAGATGGCCGCCGTCGGCGCCTCGGGCGACCGGCGGTCGAAGCTGCGCACGATCAAGGCCCCCACGGTGGTGCTGCACGGCGCCGACGACGTGCTGGTGCCGGTCGAGGGCGGCCGCGACACCGCCGCCAACATCCTCGGCGCCGAGTTGCGCGTCATCGAGGGCATGGGGCACGACCTGCCGCCGGCCCTCTACGACGCCTTCATCGACGCCATCCTGCGCGCGGTCCAGCGCGCCCACGCCCCTGCCTGAAGAAAGCGAACCCCCCATGGCCGAGACATCGTCCGAATTCACCACCCGCCTGGAGCCCCAGGACGAGTACTGCCACGAGCCCGACGCGGCTCAGAACTACAACGAAAGCATGTACTTCAACGTCTTCGACCATGGTCGCAAGGCGGGCGGCTGGTTCCGCATCGGCAACCGGCCGAACGAGGGCTACGCCGAGATGAGCGTGTGCCTCTATCTGCCGGACGGGCGCATCGGCTTCATGTTCGCCAGGCCCAAGATCGAGGGCAACAAGGAGCTGAACGCCGGCGGCCTGAAGATCGAGGTGATCGAGCCGTTCAAGCGCCTGCGCGTGACCTATTCGGGCAAGGTCTGCCTGATGAAGAACCCGCACGACATGGCCGACCCGTCGCGCGCGTTCCGCGAGAACCCCGTGCTGCCCTGCGAGGTCGAGCTCGACTACGTGGGCGTCTCGCCGATGATGGGCGGCGAGACTGTGCGCACCGACGGCAAGCCGATGCAGATCGACGCCGAGAAGTCCTTCGCCAAGGCCCACTACGAGCAGCACGTCACCGCCAGGGGCTTCTTCTCGATCGGCGACGAGCGCGTCGAGATCGACGGCTACGGCCTGCGCGACAAGTCGTGGGGTCCGCGCCACTGGCAGGCGATCAACTGGTACCGCTGGTGCCCGGTCAACTTCAGCGCCGACTTCGGCATGATGCTGTCGATCGTCGCCGGCGGCGAGGGCAAGCCGCGCGAAGGCGGCATGGTCTTCCGCGACGGCGTCTACGACTACATCTCCGAGTGCAAGATCGACAGCGACTGGGACGAGAACGGCTACCAGACCGCGCTCCGCGCCAAGGTGAAGACCAAGGGCGGCAAGAGCTACGACGTCGAGGGCAAGGTGCTGTCGCTGATCCCGCTGCGCAATCGTCGCAAGACGCCCGAGGGCGAGGAGCTGAACACCCGCATCACCGAGGGCATGACCGAGTACCGCTGCGGCGATCTCGTCGGCTACGGCCTGTCGGAATACCTCGACCAGATCGTCGACGGCCAGCCGACCGGCAAGGTCGCGGAGGCCAAGGCAGGCGCTTGATCTGAATCAAGGCCGCAAGGCCGAATTCGAACAACTGTTCGATCGCGAAAAGGGCCGCACTCGCTTCCCGGTTCCGGGCCCTCCTGTCCCGGAGCCGGGCGCCGCCTGATCGAACAGCCAGGCGGACCGGTCGCCACCGCGAGAGGGCGATCGATAGACGCCCGCCGTCTTCCGGGCCTATCAGGACGGAGACGGCGGGCGGAGCGAGCTTCAGGATGGACGAACCCTTCAAGACCTACCAGTGCGGAACCTGCGGGTTCATCTACGACGAGGCCGAGGGCCTGCCCTCGGAGGGCTTCCCGCCCGGCACCCGCTGGGCCGACATCCCCGACAGCTGGAACTGCCCCGACTGCGGCATGTCCAAGGCCCAGTTCGAGATGGTCGAACTCTGACGACCTCCCGATCCTGACGAACGCTTGCGCTGCCCCTCGGGGAAGCTGCTAGTGCGCGGTCGGATACGGGAGGACCACCGATGAACGACCGCGTGCGCGTGACCATGGACCGGGGCGTCGCCGACGTGCGCCTGGTCCGCACCGACAAGATGAACGCCCTCGACGACGCCATGTTTCAGGCGCTGGTCGACGTGGGCGAGCAGCTCAAGAACGACAAGTCCGTGCGG
>DASZQQ010000414.1:0-29430 GCA_035549595.1 Caulobacteraceae bacterium | reverse complement strand
CACCCTGGCGCGCCGGCTCGGCGAACGGTTCGGCCTGCCGGTGATCCATCTCGACCGCCTTGGGTTCGGTCCTGGCTGGCGGCGGGTGAGTGAAGAGGTTCTGGGCGAGCGCCTGGAGGCCGCGCTCGGCGAGGCCTGGGTCGTCGACGGGACCTATGGCGCCGCCTCGGCCATCACCCTGCCCCGGGCCGACCTCGTGCTCTGGCTCGAGGCCCCGGCCTGGCTGCGGCTGCTGCGCTGCTGGCGCAAGGTGCGCGCCCACCGCGGCCGCGACCGCGCCGACCGCCCGGACGGCTGCGAGGAGGCGTTCGGCTGGTCCTACGCCGTCACCGTCCTCGGCTTCGGCCGGTGGTCGGAGGGAATCGGCCGCCGCATCGCCGCTGCGGCGCCGCAGGCCGTGGTGATGCGCCTGAGCGCCCGCGAAGCCGTGCGCCTCTTCCCTCGCCTTCATGGGGAGGGACAGGCGATGCGAAGCGTCGCCCGGGTGGGGAACCGCGATGAAACCCCAGAACGCCAACCGGTTAGCGCAGGAACCTGAACCGGACTCCCCCACCCTGGCGGTCCCTCCCCACAAGGGGGAGGGAGGTTCAGGCCCCCACCAGGGCCCCCGGCACGTGCGGGCGGGCCGAGCGGTAGCTGGCGATGCGGGCCTCCACCTCGTGGCGGAAGTGGCGGAAGAGGCCCTGGATCGGCCAGGCGGCGAAGTCGCCGAGGCCGCAGATGGTATGGCCCTCCACCTCCGAAGCGACATCGAGCAGGACGTCGATCTCGCGCATCTCGGCCTCGCCCGAGGCCATGCGCTCCATCACCCGCCACATCCAGCCGGTCCCCTCGCGGCACGGCGTGCACTGGCCGCAGCTCTCGTGCTTATAGAACTTCGAGAGCCGGGCGATGGCGCGCACCAGGTCGGTGTCGCGGTCCATGACGATCATCGAGGCCGAGCCCATGGCGGTCTTGAACTCGCGAAGGGAGTCGTAGTCCATCAGCGCGACCTCGGCGTGGCTCGCCGGGATCATCGGCGTCGAGCCCCCGCCCGGCAGCACCGCCTTCAGGTTCCCCCAGCCGCCGCGCACGCCGCCGGCATGGTCCTCGATCAGGGTCCGCAAGGGGACGCTCATCGCCTCCTCGACGTTGCACGGGCGGTTCACGTGGCCGGAGATCGAGACCACCTTGGTGCCGGCGTTGCCCGGCCGGCCGATGCCGGCGAACCAGCCGCCGCCGCGGCGCAGGATCGTGCCGACCACGGCGATGGTCTCGACGTTGTTCACCGCCGTCGGGCAGCCGTAGAGGCCGTGCACGGCCGGGAACGGGGGGCGCAGCCGCGGCTGGCCTTTCTTGCCCTCCAGGCTCTCCAGCAGCGCCGTCTCCTCGCCGCAGACGTAGGCGCCGCCGCCGTGGCTGACGAAGAGGTCGAAGTCCCAGCCGTGCACGTTGTCCGGCCCGATCAGGCGCGCCGCACAGGCTTCGGCGATCGCCGCCTCCAGCCGCTCGCGCTCGGCGACGTATTCGCCGCGGATGTAGATGTAGGCCGCATGCGCCTCGATCGCGCGCGCCGCGATCAGGCAGCCCTCGATCAGCAGGTGCGGGTCGTTGCGCAGGATCTCGCGGTCCTTGCACGCGCCCGGCTCGGACTCGTCCGCGTTGACGACCAGATAGTGCGGCCGCCCGTCCCCCTTGGGGATGAAGCTCCACTTCTGCCACGCCGGGAACCCGGCGCCGCCGCGGCCGCGAAGGCCGCTCGCCTTCACCTGCTCGATGATCCAGTCCGGGCCGTAGCGGACCATGTCCGCCGTCGCGTTCCAGGCCCCCCGGGCCCTCGCCCCCTCCAGCCGCCAGTCGTGCAGACCGTAGAGGTTGGTGAAGATGCGATCCTGGTCGTGAAGCACACCGGCCATGAACAGCCCTCGCCGAGACGATCCCCGGCGCAGCCTATCAGGCGAATTCCTCGGCGACATCCTTGGTTGTGCGCAGCCGGCCGAGGAACCGCCAGTTCATTTTGCGCCAATGCGGCAGGGTGAAGAGGGCAAGCATGAGGCCGCCCACGCCCAGCGCCGAAAGTTCCGGCCTGGCGAGCAGCGCCGGAGCCGCGGAGACGCCCCACCAGACGAACCAGGCGATTGCCGCCGGCGCGGCCAGAAGCGCCGGCCAGCGGCTTAGGCGCAACGTGGCTACGACCGTCCAGACAGCCACGGCCACCCAGGCCGCCAGCAGGGGGAGCGGTGTGCCGGTCAGGATCGTGCGAACGTCCCGTACAGGCGGGAACTGGAAGGCGAGGAAAAGCGCCACGCCGATCTTGATGGAGAGCGGGATCTGCGATTCGTATCGCAGACGAAGGCGCTTCACGCCCCGCCTACTCCGCCGCGACCAGGGTCGCGCCCTGGACGTGCGGCCGGCGCGAGCGGTAGCTGGCGATGCGTTCCTCCACTTCGTGGCGGAAGTGGCGGAAGAGGCCCTGGATCGGCCAGGCGGCGGCGTCGCCGAGGCCGCAGATGGTGTGGCCTTCCACCTGGCTGGCGACGTCGAGGAGCATGTCGATCTCCTTGGGGTCCGCCTCGCCGGTGACCATCCGCTCCATGATCCGCCACATCCAGCCGGTGCCTTCGCGGCACGGCGTGCACTGGCCGCAGCTCTCGTGCTTGTAGAAGTAGCTGAGGCGCGCGATGGCGCGGATCAGGTCGGTGTCCTTGTCCATGACGATCATGGCCGCGGTGCCGAGGCCGGACTTCAGGGCCACGAGGCTGTCGAAGTCCATCAGCGCGGTCTCGGCCTCCTCGGCCGGGATCATGCGCACCGACGAGCCGCCGGGGATGATGGCCTTCAGGTTGCCCCAGCCGCCGCGCACGCCGCCGAAATGCTCGTCGATCAGCTGCCGGATCGGGATCGACATCGCCTCCTCGACCACGCACGGCTTCAGCACGTGGCCCGAGGCGCTCATCAGCTTGGTGCCGGTGTTGTTCGGGCGGCCGAAGGCGGCGAACCACTCGGCGCCGCGGCGCAGGATCTCCGGCGCCACCGAGATCGATTCGACGTTGTTGACCGTGGTCGGGCAGCCGTAGACGCCGGCGCCGGCCGGGAACGGCGGCTTCAGGCGCGGCTGGCCCTTCTTGCCCTCCAGGCTCTCGAGCAGCGCCATCTCGTCGCCGCAGATATAGGCCCCGCCGCCGTGCGTGACGCGGATGTTGCACGGCCAGCCCAGCTTGGAATTCATGCCGATCAGGCCGGCCTCGGTGGCCTGGACGATGGCCGCCTCCAGGCGCTCGCGCTCGAGCACGTATTCGCCGCGGATGTAGATGAAGCAGTCGTGCGCGCGGATCGCCCGGCAGGCCACCAGGCAGCCTTCCAGCAGCCGGTGCGGGTCGTAGCGCATGATCTCCCGGTCCTTGCAGGTGCCGGGTTCGGACTCGTCGGCGTTGACCACCAGGTAGTGCGGCCGCTCGCCCTCCTGCTTGGGCATGAAGGTCCACTTCAGGCCGGTGCCGAAGCCCGCCCCGCCGCGGCCGCGCAGGCCCGAGTTCTTGATCTGGTCGCAGAGCCACTCCGGCGTCTGCTTCAGCATCTCGGCGGTGCCGTTCCAGATCCCGCGCGCCTTCGCGCCCTCCAGGCCCCAGTCGTGCAGGCCGTAGAGGTTGGTGAAGATGCGGTCCTTGTCTTCGAGAATGCCGACCATGACTTATCCGTTGGGATCGAAGGGATGGGCGCGGACCCAGGCCGTGCGCCGGAAGATGACGAAAACGAACAGGGCCCAGCCGGCGGCGATGACGCCGACCCCGACCCAGACCACCCACGACGGCGCGTCCGGCCGGTAGCGGCCTGCGACCATCACCAGGACACCGACCAGGCAGGCGACGAAGCCGATCGCGCGCTCGCGGCGACAGAGGCCGCGGATCCGGTCGAGATAGGCGCTGCGCCTGTTCAGCAGGTCGACGTCGTCGATCACGAGGCGCCTCCCGCCGGAGGGCCGCGGTCACGCGCGAAGCGGACGATCAGCCAGATCTGGGCCCCGAAGCCGAGCACAAGGGCGCCGACGAACAGCCAGTTCATCCAGCCGATGTGGAACGCCAGCCCGCCGACGATGCCGGCGATCGCCACCAGGGCGCAGGCGCCGTTGATGGCGAGCACCGTCACCACGCGGCGCTGCAGGGCCTGGGGGGCGGTTGTCATACTCAAAACCGCTCATCCCGGCGAAGGCCGGGACCCAGGCAGGACTCTCCGCTCCCGCAAGGCGAAGCCCAGCTCGATCCAACCTCCGTCCTGGGTTCCGGCCTTCGCCGGGATGAGCGGATGAAAGGGATCAACCCGCCGGCTCCTTCTCGGGCTTCGGCGCGTTCGGCAGCGACTTGATCGGCTTGGCGCGCGAGCCGTCGTAGAGCTTGGCGTCGGTCAGCGTCAGCGGCCCGCCGTCCGGGGCCGAGCCCTGGCGGCCGATGTACGACTTCGGCTCGGGCCTCTTGCCGGCGGCGAAGTCGTCCAGGATCTGGGTCAGCGTCTGCGGCGTCAGGTCCTCGTAATAGTAGTCGTTGATCGCGCACATCGGGGCGTTCGAGCAGGCCCCCATGCACTCGACCTCTTCCCACGAGAACTTGCCGTCGGCGGAGACGTGGTTCTTGGGCCCGATCCGGTCCTGAAGCACCTTCTCCAGATCCTTGGCCCCGCGCAGCATGCACGGCGTCGTGCCGCACAGCTGGACGAAGGCGACCTTACCCACCGGCTCCAGCTGGAACATGGTGTAGAAGGTCACGACCTCGAACACCCGGATCACCGCCATGCCCAGCATGTCGGCGACGACGCGCAGGGCCGGCTCGGGCACCCAGCCTTCCTGCTTCTGCACCAGCCACAGGAGCGGGATCACCGCCGACTGCTGGCGGCCGGCCGGGTACTTGGCGATCCACCACTTCGCCTTCTCCAGATACTCCGGCGTGAAGGCGAAGGACGCGGGCTGGTCCTTGGCGAGGCGGCGAACCGACATGGGCTAGGCTCTCACGAAGTCGACGCGGGCGATCTTGTCGCCGCGAAAGGTGTAGATGGCGGCCACGTCGAAGGTGTCGCCGCCGGGCGTGCGGGCCACCCGCTCGTGGTCGATGACGGTGTTCCCCACCGCGATCCGGTTCACCAACTCGGCCCGGTTCTGCGGGAAGTCGGCGAACAGCTTGGCGTACGTGGCCCGGTAGGCCTCCATGCCCTGGCGCGTGACCGCGCCGTTGAGGTCGGCCACGACCACGTCGTCGTGGTAGCAGGCGCAGTGGGCGTCCAGGTCCTGGGCGTTGTAGGCGTCCAGCTGGGCCTGGGCGACGGCGGCAGGGCTCAACGGTCGATCTCCCCGAACACGATGTCGAGGCTGCCGAGGATGGCCGAGACGTCGGCCAGCATGTGGCCGCGGTTCATCCAGTCCATCGCCGCCAGGTGCGGGAAACCCGGCGCGCGGATCTTGCACCGGTACGGCTTGTTGGTGCCGTCGGCGACCAGGTAGACGCCGAACTCGCCCTTGGGCGCCTCGATGGCGGTGTAGACCTCGCCCTCGGGCACGTGGAAGCCCTCGGTGTAGAGCTTGAAGTGGTGGATGAGCGCCTCCATCGAGCGCTTCATCTCGCCCCGCCGCGGCGGACTGACCTTGTGGTCGTCGGTCAGCACCAGGCCCGGCGTCTTCTTCAGCCGCTCGGTGCACTGCAGGATGATGCGCACCGACTGGCGCATCTCCTCCATCCGGCACAGGTAGCGGTCGTAGCAGTCACCGTTGACGCCGAGCGGGATGTCGAACTCCATCTCGTCGTAGCACTCGTACGGCTGGTTGCGGCGCAGGTCCCAGGCCACGTTCGAGCCGCGCAGCATCACGCCGGTGAAGCCCCAGGCGATCGCCTGCTCCTTCGACACCACGCCGATGTCGACGTTGCGCTGCTTGAAGATGCGGTTGCCGGTGATCAGCTTGTCGATGTCGGCCAGCGGCTTGTGGAACGCCTTGGCCCAGTCCTCGATGTCCTGCACCAGCGCCGGCGGCAGATCCTGGCGCACGCCGCCCGGGCGGAAGTAGTTGGCGTGCATGCGCGCGCCCGAGGCGCGCTCATAGAACACGAACAGCTTCTCGCGCTCCTCGAAGCCCCACAGCGGCGGGGTCAGAGCGCCGACGTCCATCGCCTGCGTCGTCACGTTCAGCAGGTGGTTCAGCACCCGGCCGATCTCGCTGTAGAGCACGCGGATCAGCTGGCCGCGGATCGGAACCTGCAGGCCCATCAGCTTCTCGATGGCGAGCACGAAGGCGTGCTCCTGGTTCATCGGGGCGACATAGTCGAGGCGGTCGAAGTACGGCGTCACCTGGGTGTAGGGCCGGTACTCCAGCAGCTTCTCGGTGCCGCGGTGCAGCAGGCCCACGTGCGGGTCGACCCGCTCGACCAGCTCGCCGTCGAGCTCGAGCACCAGGCGCAGCACGCCGTGCGCGGCCGGGTGCTGGGGCCCGAAGTTGATGTTGAACTTGCGGACCGGCGTTTCCTGCGTCGGACCTTCCCGGTCGAAGAAGTCGGTGGCTTGCGCCGGTGCGTTGTCGCCGGTCATCACGCTTTCTCCGCCTTCTCGTCGCCCGGCAGGCCGTAGGGATAGCCCTCGCCCGGACGCGCGTACTCGGCGCCTTCCCACGGAGACAGGAAGTCCCAGCTCCGCCACTCGGTCATCTTGATCGGCTCGTAGACGACCCGCTTCAGCTCGTCGTCGTAGCGGACCTCGACGTAGCCGCTCATCGGGAAATCCTTGCGCATCGGATGCCCGTGGAAGCCGTAGTCGGTCAGGATCCGGCGCAGGTCCGGGTGGCCCTCGAAGAAGATGCCGTACATGTCGAAGGCCTCGCGCTCGAACCAGTCGGCGCAGGGATAGACCTCGACGATGCTCGGGACCGGCGTCTCCTCGTCGGTCTCGACCTTCAGCCGCACGCGGCGGTTCCTGGTCAGGCTGAGCAGGTGGTAGACCACGTCGAAGCGCAGCGCGCGCTGCGGATAGTCGGCGCCGCAGAGATCGATCAGCTGCTGGAACTGAAAGTCCGGATGGTCGCGCAGGAACGTGAGCGCGGCGACGACGCGGCGCGCCGGGCCGGTGACGGTCAGCTCGCCGTACTCGACCTTGAAGGCGGTGATCGCGCCTTGAGCGTTGGCGATGATCTCCTGGCCGAGCGCCTGCAGCTCGTCCTGGGTGGCGGGCCAGCTCATCGTTCAATGTTCCCCGTGCGCCGGATCTTCTTCTGCAGCTGCAGCACCCCGTAGACGAGGGCCTCGGCGGTCGGCGGGCAGCCGGGGACGTAGATGTCCACCGGCACGATGCGGTCGCAGCCGCGCACCACCGAATAGCTGAAGTAGTAGTAGCCGCCGCCGTTGGCGCACGAGCCCATGGAGATGACGTAGCGCGGCTCCGGCATCTGGTCGTAGACCTTGCGCAGGGCCGGGGCCATCTTGTTGGTCAAGGTGCCGGCGACGATCATCACGTCGCTCTGCCGCGGGCTGGCACGCGGCGCGAAGCCGTAGCGCTCCAGGTCGTAGCGCGGCATCGAGGCGTGCATCATCTCGACCGCGCAGCAGGCCAGGCCGAACGTCATCCACATCAGCGAGCCGGTGCGCGCCCAGGTGATGAGGTCGTCCGCCGCGGCGGTGATGAAGCCCTTGTCGGCGAGCTCGGCCGAGACCCCGTCGAAATAGGGGTCGTGCTTCTTCGGGTCGTAGCCCTCGACGGTGGCCCTGGCGCCGGCGCCGGCCGGAACGATCACTCCCATTCCAGGGCTCCCTTCTTCCACTCGTAGATGAAGCCCACCGTCAGAACGCCGAGGAACGCCATCATGCTCCAGAAGGCGAAGATGCCCGTCTCGTGCGGCAGCTTCATCAGGCTGACCGCCCAGGGGAACAGGAACGCGACCTCGAGGTCGAAGATGATGAACAGGATCGAGACCAGGTAGAAGCGCACGTCGAACTTCATGCGCGCGTCGTCGAAGGCGTTGAAGCCGCACTCGTACGACGACAGCTTCTCCGGATCGGGCGCCTTGGGCGCGAAGATCGCCGAGGCGAGGTAGAAGACGATGCCGATCACGGTCGAAAGGCCGAGGAAGATGACGATCGGCAGGTACTGCAGCAGGAAGGCGTTCATAGCGTCTTTGGCGCGTCCCTTGAGCGGCGTCTCGCGGACCGGGGCGTATCCCCGGACGGCGGAGTCGGCGCCCTTCTAGCCCATGGTCCGGGACGGTTCAAACGACGGTTCGCCCCTTTGCGCAACGTCCTTTGCGTCGCAGCCGCGCATCGGCGGTTGACGCGCGCCGCGACCGGACCTATTGCACGCGCCTCGCGCCGAAGCGGACTCGTTTTCGGCGCCGCCCACGCGGGTGTAGCTCAGTTGGTTAGAGCGCCGGCCTGTCACGCCGGAGGTCGCGGGTTCGAGCCCCGTCACTCGCGCCATTTCCCCTTTCCCCGCTCCTTCCCGACAAAGCCGCGCGCCGGTCCGGCGCCCGGAAATGAGGCGCCTTGCCGCCAACCGCGGCGCCGGAGCGCGCTGCCGGTTGACCCCTGCCCGTCCAGCCCGAACAGGGAGGGCGGTTCGCAGTGGGGGTTCATGCGCGTTGTCATCATCGATCCGGACGAGGCGCGTGCGGCCCTGGTGGCCGAGGGGCTGGCCGACTTCAGGCCGCTGGAGCTGCGCCGGGCGGCCACGATCGATTCTCTGGGGGCGGACCTGGAGGCCTTCCAGCCGGACGTGATCATCGTCGCCTGCGACAGTCCCGACCGCGACACCCTGGAGGGCCTGCGTGAGGCCACCGAGGCCAACCCGCGGCCGATCGTGATGTTCGTGGACCGCACGACGCCAGGCCTCTCGCAGGCCGCCGTCGAGGCCGGCGTCGCCGCCTATGTCGTCGACGGCCTGGCGCCCGGGCGTATCCGGCCGGTGCTGGACGTGGCCCTCAGCCGCTTCCAGCTGATGCAGCGCCTGCGCACCGACCTGGACCAGGCGCGCCAGGACCTCGCCTCGCGCAAGATCATCGACCGGGCCAAGGGGCTGCTTATGAAGGAGCGCGGCCTGGACGAGGAGGCGGCCTACGCGGCGCTGCGCAAGCTGGCCATGAACACCGGCCGGCCGATCGCGGCCGTCGCGGCCGACCTGATCGCCTACGCCAACGTGCTGAAGGGAGGCGCGCCGTGAGCCTGGAGAAGACGCGCCTCGAACTGGGCTTCATCCCGCTGACCGACTGTGCGCCCCTGGCCGCGGCCCAGGTGCTGGGCTTCTTCGAGGCCGAGGGCCTGGACGTGAAGCTCACGGCCCAGGCCTCGTGGGCGAACGTGCGCGACCGCGTCGCCGCGGGCCTGCTGGACGGCGCCCACATGCTGGGGCCGATGACCATCGCCCAGAGCCTGGGCATCGGCGGCGAACCCACCGCCATGGCCGCGCCGCTGGCGCTGAACCTGAACGGCAGCGCCATCACAGTCTCGACCGCGGTGGCAGAGGCGCTGCGCGAGCTGGACCCCTTGGCCATGGCCGCCCGGCCGCCCTCGTCCGCGCCCCTCGCCCGCCTGGCCGGCATCCGGCGCGCGGCCGGCGCCCCGCCCCTGACCTTCGCCGTGGTGTTCCCCTATTCGATCCACAACTACGCCCTGCGCGACTGGCTGGCGGCGGGCGGGGCCGCTCCGGACCGCGACGTCCGCCTGACGGTGATCCCGCCGGCGCGCATGGTCGAGAAGCTGGCCGCCGGCGACATCGACGGCTTCTGCGTCGGCGCGCCCTGGAACACCCTGGCGGCGGCGCGCGGCGTCGGCGAGATCCTGGTCCGCGCCCGCGACTGGTGGGGCGCCACGCCAGACAAGGTGCTGGGCTTCACCCGCGACTGGGCCGGGCGCCATCCTGAGACCCTGCTCGCGGTGCTGCGCGCGACGATGCGCGGCGCGGCCTGGGCCGACGCGCCGGAGAACCGCGCCACCCTGGCGGCGATCCTGTCGCGCCCCGAGTTCGTCGCCGTCTCCGAGCGGGTGCTGCTGCGGGCCCTGGAGGCCGGGGACGGCGACGGCATCGTGTTCTCGCGCTACGCCGCGGGCTTCCCCTGGCGCAGCCACGCGGCCTGGTTCCTCTCGCAGATGACGCGCTGGCGCCAGGCGCCGGCCGAGGCCGACGTGGAGGCGGCGATGGCCGTCTACCGCCCGGACCTCTTCCGCGAAGCCGCCGCCGCGCTCGGCGAGCCGGCGCCGACGGTCGACGCCAAGCTCGAGGGCGCCCACGACGCCCCCTGGACTCTCACCGAGGCCACCGCCCCGATCCCCATGCCGGCCGACCGCTTCCTGACCGGCGAGCCGTTCGACTGGGCGAAACTGATGGCGACCACTCCGGGGACATGAAACCTGCCGCAGGCGGGGTTCGTGTCCCCTGTCGTGGCCTCCCTGATTGCTGGAGGGGACACGTTCCTTCGTAACATGTCCCCGGCTCCGGCTGCGGCGCCCGGCCCTCTGGCGCCGCGAAGTTCGGCGCCGCGGAGGCGCGGAAACGGGCGCCGCGCCTTGATCTTGTGCATTGCAGCGCGTTTCGCCGGGGTTGTGGGTGCGTCGCACAAATCGGCCGTTGACCGATCCGGCGGCCGGCCCCTGACTTCACGCTGACAGGCGGGACAACGGCGTTCCGCTCCTAAGGGACCGAGAGGTTCCGCGAAGGCGAAGCCGCCTTCGATTGGCAAGGACAACGACGTCCGGACGGGAGCGATCCCGGCCGGACGTTTTTCGTTTTGGGCCTCCGGGCCCGGTCGGAGAACGGATGCGAAGGACCACCTGGAGATCCTGCGGCGCGCTCGCCATGGCGACCGCCGCGGCCGCGACACCCGCCCTGGCGGCACCGGCCGCCGATCCGCTGGCGGCGGTCGCCGCCGGCAAGCCGATCCTGGACCTGCGCGCGCGTTACGAGGAGGTCGACCAGGCCAATCTCGTCCCGGACGCCTGGGCCTACACGGTGCGCGCCCGCTTCGGCTGGGAGACCGCGGCCTGGAACGGCTTCAAGGCCCTGGTCGAGGGCGAGGCCGTCGGCCACCTCGACGCCGGCGACTACAACGTCGCCCCGCCCGGCGGGGCGAGCCTGAACGGCCGGCCGCAGTACCCGATCATCAACGATCCCTCGGTGCTGGAGCTGAACCGGGCCCAGCTGAGCTGGACCGCCTCGCCGGCGTTCACGGCCACGGCCGGGCGCCAGCGCATCCTGGTCGACGACCAGCGCTTCGTCGGCAACGTCGGCTGGCGCCAGGACGAGCAGACCTTCGACGCGGCGCGCGGCGACGCCAAGCTGGGGCCGGTGACGGCGACCTACGCCTACGTCTGGCAGGTCAACCGCATCCTCGGCCAGAAGGCGGACTGGCGCTCGGACAGCCACCTCTTCAACGCAGTGTGGCCGATCGATCCGCACCTGCGGCTCGAAGGCTTCGTCTACGCCCTCGACTTCCCCACCGCGCCGCTCAGCTCCACCCTCACCCGCGGCGCCCGCGCCACCGGCAAGGCCAGGGCCGGCGATGCCGCCCTGGCCTATGAGGCGACCTACGCGCGGCAGAGCCCCTACGGAGCCAACCCCGGCGCCTTCGGCCTCGACTTCTGGCAGGCGTCCGGCGCGGCGACCTGGCGGCGGGCGACGCTGAAGGCCGACTACGAGCAGCTGAACGGCGACGGGGTCCACGCCTTCGTCACGCCGCTGGCCACCACCCACGCCTTCCAGGGCTGGGCCGACGCCTGGGCCGCGGTCGGCGGCAACAAGATCCACGTCGACGGCCTGAAGGACCTGAACTTCACCCTGGTCCTGAAGCCGAAGTCGCCGGCGCCGTTCCTGCGCAACCCCGAGATCCTCGTGCGCCGCCACGACTTCTGGGCCGAGCGCACGGGCGCAAAGCTCGCCGCCGAGTGGGACGCCCAAGTCCAGGCGGGCGTCACGCCGAAGCTCACCTGCGCCCTGAAATACGCCGACTTCCGCCGCGAGGCGCAGGTCCCCGCCGGCACGACCCTCGCGCCGCCCTCGCGGCGGAAGGTCTGGCTCACCCTCGAATTCAAACTCTGACCGCCAGGAGCGACCCCATGAGCGTGAAAGGTTTCCTGAAGGCCGGGCACACGCCCACCCTGTTCTCCGCCTTCCTCTACTTCGACATGAGCTTCATGGTCTGGGTGCTGCTGGGCGCCCTGGGCGTCCAGATCGCCAAGGACCTGCACCTCGACCCGGCCCAGAAGGGCTTCATGGTGGCCGTGCCGGTGCTGGCCGGCGCCCTGCTGCGGGTCGTCAACGGCGTGCTGGTCGACCGCATCGGGCCCAAGCTTACCGGCCTCATCGCCCAGGCGATCGTCATCGCGGGCCTGGTCGGCGCCTGGGCGATCGGCCTGCACAGCTACGGCCAGCTGCTGATGCTGGGCGTGGTCCTGGGCGTCGCCGGCTCGTCCTTCGCCATCGCCCTGCCGCTGGCCTCGCGCTGGTACCCGGCCGAGCACCAGGGCCTGGCCCTCGGCATCGCCGGCGCCGGCAACTCGGGCACGGTGCTGGCGTCGCTGTTCGCCCCCGCCCTGGCCGCCGCCCTCGGCTGGAACAACGTCATCGGCCTTGCCGCCTTGCCGCTCGCGGCCGCCCTCATCGTCTACATGCTGGCGGCCAAGGACAGCCCCAGCCAGCCGGCCCCGAAGGCCTGGGGGGACTATCTGGAGGTCCTGAAGACCCCCGACGCCTGGTGGTTCATGCTGTTCTACAGCGTCACCTTCGGCGGCTTCGTCGGCCTCGGCTCGTCCCTGGCGATCTACTTCAACGCCGAGTACCACCTGGGCGCGGTCGTGGCGGGCGTCTTCACCGCCGCCTGCGTCGCCGCCGGCTCGTTCCTGCGTCCCGTGGGCGGCGCCCTCGCCGACCGCTTCGCCGGCGTGCGCACGCTCTCGGCCACCTACGTCATCGCCGCCACCGCCCTCGTGGTCGCCAGCTTCCCGCTGGGCGCGCCGGCCCTGGCCCTGGCCGTGCTGATCGTCGGCATGGGCGCCCTGGGCATGGGCAACGGCGCGGTCTTCCAGCTGGTGCCGCAGCGGTTCGCCAAGGAGATCGGCGTCATGACCGGCCTCGTCGGCATGACGGGCGGCCTCGGCGGCTTCTACCTCGCCTCCAGCCTCGGCCTCTCCAAGCAGCTGACGGGCAGCTACCAGACCGGGTTCCTGGCCTTCGCCGCCCTCGCCTTCCTGGCCCTGGCGAGCCTCACCGGCGTCAAGCGCGGCTGGCGCGCCTCGGGGGCGCTGAGCGCCGCCGGCGCCCGCGTCTGAAGCCCCGGGGAGCCCCGTCCATGGCCAAGGAACGCCTGGTGGTGATCGGCAACGGCATGGCCGGCTGCCGCACCATCGAGGAGATCGTCAGGCGCGACCCCGAGCGCTACGCGATCACCATCTTCGGCGCCGAGCCGCGCCTGAACTACGACCGCATCATGCTCTCGCCGGTGCTCTCGGGAGAGAAGACGTTCGAGGACATCATCCTCAACGACAGCGCCTGGTACGACCGCAACGTGGTGGCCCTGCACACCGGCCGCCAGGTCACCGCCATCGACCGCAAGGCCAGGACGGTGCAGGCCGAGGGCGGGCTGAAGGTCGCTTACGACCGGCTGATCCTGGCGGTGGGCTCCGATCCGGTGCGCCTGCCGCTGCCGGGCGCGGACCTGGCCGGGGTCGTCACCTTCCGCGACCTCGACGACGTCGCCGCCATGACCGCGGCGGCCGAGGCCGGGGGGCGTGCGGTGGTGATCGGCGGCGGCCTCCTGGGCCTGGAGGCCGCCTACGGCCTCTCGCGCCGGGGCATGCAGGCGACGGTCGTCCACCTGATGGACGTCCTCATGGAGCGCCAGCTCGACGAGGCGGCCGGCTTCCTGCTCGGCGAGGCGCTGGCCGAGCGCGGCGTCGCAACCCTCCTGGGCGCCCAGTCGGAGCGCATCCTCGGCCAGGACGGACGGGTCACCGGCCTGAAGCTGAAGGACGGCCGCACCCTCCCCTGCGATCTGCTGGTCATGGCCGTCGGCATCCGGCCCAACACCGCCCTGGCCAAGGCGGCGGGGCTGGAGGTCGGACGCGGCGTGGTCGTCGACGACGCCATGCGCACCTCGGACCCGTGGATCTTCGCGGTCGGCGAGTGCCTGGAGCACCGCGGCGTCACCTACGGCCTCGTCGCCCCGATCTGGGAGATGTGCCGGACCCTGGCCGACACCCTGACCGACCGGGCGGCCGGCTACGAGGGCTCGGTGCTGTCGACGCGCCTGAAGGTCTCGGGCGTCGACGTATTCTCGGCCGGCAAGTTCGCCGGCGGCGACGGCTGCGAGGACATCGTGTTCCGCGACGCCGGCCGCGGCGTCTACAAGCGCGTGGTGCTGGAGGACGGAAAGGTCGCCGGCGCCGTGCTGTTCGGCGACGCCGCCGACGGGGCCTGGTACTTCGACCTGATGCGCCGAGGCGAGCCGGTCGGCGACATCCGCGAGACCCTGATCTTCGGCCAGGCGATCACGGAGGGCCTTCGGGGCCTCGACCCTAGCGCCGCCGTTGCCGCCATGGCCGACGAGGCCGAGGTCTGCGGCTGCAACGGCGTCTGCAAGGGGACCATCACCGGCGCCATCGGCGGCCAGGGCCTGGCGACCCTGGAGGCCGTCCGCGCGGTGACCAAGGCCTCGGCCAGCTGCGGCTCGTGCACGCCGCTGGTCGAGAAGCTGCTGGCGATGAGCCTCGGCGACGCCTACCAGGCCCAGAAGGGGCCTAAGCCCGTCTGCGGCTGCACCAGCCTCGACCACACCGCCGTGCGGCGGCGGATCGTCGCCGAAAGCCTGGCCTCGATCCCGCAGGTGATGCAGGCGCTGGAGTGGTCGACACCCGACGGCTGCGCGACCTGCCGCCCGGCCCTGAACTACTACCTGCTGTGCGCCTGGCCCGGCGTCTACCGCGACGACAAGCACTCGCGGTTCATCAACGAGCGCGCCCACGCCAACATCCAGAAGGACGGCACCTTCTCGGTCGTGCCGCGCATGTGGGGCGGGGTCACCAGCGCCGCCGAGCTGCGCGCCATCGCCAATGTCGCCGAGAAGTTCGCCATTCCCACGATCAAGGTCACCGGCGGCCAGCGCATCGACTTGCTGGGCGTGAAGAAGGAGGATCTGCCCGCGGTCTGGGCCGACCTGGGGCGCGCCGGCATGGTCTCGGGCCACGCCTACGGCAAGGCGCTGCGCACGGTGAAGACCTGCGTCGGCAGCGACTGGTGCCGCTTCGGCACCCAGGACTCGACCGGTTTCGGCGTGCGCCTGGAAAGGGCCATGTGGGGCGCCTGGACACCGGCCAAGGTGAAGCTGGCCGTGTCCGGCTGTCCGCGCAACTGCGCCGAGGCGACCTGCAAGGACATCGGCGTCGTCTGCGTCGACAGCGGCTACGAGATCCACGTCGGCGGCGCCGCGGGCCTGCACATCCGCGGGACCGAGGTCCTGACCCGCGCGCCGACCGAGGCCGAGGCCGAGGACATCATCCTCGCCTTCACCCAGCTCTACCGCGAGGAGGCCTGCTACCTGGAGCGGGTCTACAAGTGGCTGGACCGGGTGGGCCTCGACGGCGTGCGCGAGCGCATCGCCGATCCGGCCGAGCGCGCCGCCCTCGCCGAGCGCTTCCGCCTCGCCCAGCGCCACGCCCAGGTCGACCCGTGGGCCGAGCGCGTGAAGGGCGTCGACGCCGAGGAATTCGCCCCCTTGTCGCGCATCCTGGAGCCCGTGCGATGAACGCCTCCGTCTCCCCGCCCCGCATCGCCTGGATCGAGGTCGGCCGCGCCGAGCAGGTTCCGCCGCGCGGGTCCCGGCGCCTGACGACCGCGCTCGGGCCCGTGGCTGTGTTCCGCACCAGCGACGGCCAGCTGTTCGCCCTCGTCGACCGTTGCCCGCACAAGGGCGGCCCGCTGAGCCAGGGCATCGTCCACGGCCAGGCGGTCACCTGCCCGCTGCACAACTGGCAGATCAGCCTCACCACCGGCCGGCCGCTGGGCGCCGACGCGGGCCACGGCTGCGCCCCGACCGTCCCCGTGGAGGAGCGCGAGGGCCGCATCTTCCTGGGCCTGACCCGGTGATGGAGACCAAGACCACCTGTCCCTACTGCGGCACCGGCTGCGGCGTCGCCGCCCAGGCCGTCGACGCCAAGGCCGTCGGCGAGCGCGCCCTGGCCCTGCGCGGCGATCCCGACCACCCGGCCAACGCCGGGCGGCTGTGCTCCAAGGGGACGGCCCTCGCCTCCACCGTCTCCCTGGAGGGGCGCCTGCTGCATCCGACGATCAGCGGGCGGCGGGCGAGCTGGAAGGCGGCGATCCAGCGCGTGGCCTCGCGCTTTTCCGAGACCATCGCCCGGCACGGGCCCGACAGCGTCGCCTTCTACGTCTCGGGCCAGCTGCTGACCGAGGACTACTACGTGGCCAACAAGCTGATGAAGGGCTTCCTCGGCTCGGCCAACATCGACACCAACTCGCGCCTCTGCATGGCCTCGGCCGTGGCCGCGCACCGCCAGGCGTTCGGCGCCGACCTCGTGCCCGGGGCTTACGAAGACCTGGACCTCGCCGACCTCGTCGTCCTGGCCGGCCACAACGCCGCCTGGACCCACCCGGTGCTCTTCCGCCGCATGGAGGCCGCGCGGCGCGCCCGCGGCCAGGGCTGGATCGTCATCGACCCGCGCCGCACCGAGACCGCCGAGGGCGCCGACCTGCACCTGGCCCTGAAGCCCCAGACCGACGTGCGGCTGTGGAACGGGCTGCTGGCCTGGCTCGCCGAGCGCGGCGCCCTGGACCGCGGCTTCATCGCCCGTTCGGTGTCGGGCTTCGAGGCCGCCCTCGCCGAGCTCGGCCGCGACGACCAGTCGATCGGCGCCGTGGCGCGCGACTGCGACCTTCCCGTCCACGACGTGGAGGCCTTCTACCGCCGATTCGCCGCCACCGACCGCACCGTCACCCTGTTCAGCCAGGGGGCCAACCAGTCGGCCCAGGGCGTCGCCAAGGGCCTGGCGATCCTGAACGCCCACCTCGCCACCGGCCGCATCGGCCGGCCGGGCGCAGCGCCGTTCTCGATCACCGGCCAGCCCAACGCCATGGGCGGGCGCGAGGTCGGGGGCCTGGCCAACACGCTCGCCGCGCACATGGACTTCACGCCGGAGGCCCGCGACCGCCTCGCGCGGTTCTGGTCGGCGCCGAACGTGGCCGAGCGGCCGGGCCTGAAGGCCGTCGACCTCTTCGAGGCGATGCACGACGGCCGCGTGCGTGCGGTCTGGATCATGGCCACCAATCCGGCCGTCAGCCTGCCCAACGCGGCGCGGGTGCGTGAGGCGCTGCAGCGCTGCCCGTTCGTGGTCGTTTCCGACATCGTCCCCGACACCGACACCGCCGCCTTCGCCGACGTGCTGCTGCCGGCCCTGGCCTGGGGCGAGAAGGACGGCACGGTGACCAATTCCGAGCGCCGCATCTCGCGCCAGCGGCCACTGTTCCCCGCCCCCGGCGAGGCGCGCGCCGACTGGCGGATCGTCGCCGACGTCGCCACCGCCATGGGCCACGGCGACGCCTTCGCCTGGCGCGGGCCGGCAGAGGTGTTCAGCGAGCACGCCCGCCTCACCGCCTTCGAGAACCGCGGCTCCCGGCTGCTGGACCTGGGGCCCCTGGCGGGGATCACGCGCCCGGCCTACGACGCGCTCACGCCGGTCCAGTGGCCGGTGCGCGCCGACGGGGGCGGGACCGCGCGCCTGTTCGAGGACGGCCGCTTCGCCACCCCCGACGGTCGGGCGCGCATGCTCGTGCACCGCCCCACAGGTCCGGCGCGGGCGACGTCGCCGGCCTTCCCCTTCGCGCTCAATACCGGCCGCGTGCGCGACCACTGGCACACCCTGACCCGCACCGGCCTGGCGCCCGAGCTCTGCCGCCACGCGCCCGAGCCGGTGATCGACATCCATCCCGAGGATGCGGCGGCGCAGGGCCTGAAGGCCGGCCAGCTGGCGCGCCTGATAACGCCGCTCGGCGAAGCGGTGGCGCCGGTGCGCCTCACCGCCGCGCAGCGCCTGGGCGAGCTCTTCCTGCCGATGCACTGGACGGCTGCCTTCGCCCCCGCCGGCCGCAGCAACGGCCTCATCGCGCCGGACACCGACCCGGTCTCCGGCCAGCCGGAACTGAAGCACGCCCCGGCGCGCATCAGCGCCTATCGCGAGACCTGGCGCGGCTTCGCCCTGACCCGGACGCCCGACGCGCCGCCGCGGGGCCTCGGCCTCGTCTGGCGGCGCATTCCCCAGGCGGACTGCCATCTGCTGGAATTCGCCGGGCGCGGCGACGCCGACGAGCGCGCCGCCCTCGTCCTGGCCCTGATGGGCCCCGTCCGCGCCGACGACCTGGCCATGACCGACGCCGCCGGCTCGGTGCGACGGGCGGCGGTCCGCGACGGGCGCCTCGAACGCGCCCTGTTCATCGCCGCGGGGACCGCCCGCCTGCCGCAGCGCGAGTGGCTGGTCGAGCGCTTCGCCGACGCCCAACTCGATCCGGCCGGCCGCGCCTTCCTGCTCGCGGGCTTCGCGCCGGGGTTCGCGGACCTCGGCGCGGTGGTCTGCGCCTGCCGCAACGTGCGCGAGCGCACCCTGGAGGCCGCGCTGGCCGCCGGGGCGGCCAGCCTCGACGCGCTCTGCGAGGCGACCGGGGCCGGGGTGACCTGCGGTTCCTGCCGTCCTGAACTGGCCCGCCTCATCGGCGCGGCCGCCGAGGAGACCCGTCATGCCGCGTGAAGCCGGAAGAGTCCTGCTGGTCGGCGCCGGTCCGGGCGCCGCGGACCTGCTCACGGTCCGGGCCCTCAGGGCCGTCGAGACCGCCCAGGCCCTGCTCTACGACGCCCTGGTCTGCGACGAGGTGGTGGCCCTGGCCCCCCGGGCCTGCCTGAAGATCCGCGCCGGCAAGCGCTCGGGCAAGGCCAGCATGGCCCAGGCCGAGATCAACCAGCTGATGCTGACCCTCGCCCGCCGCGGCCTGCGGGTGGTGCGGCTGAAAGGCGGCGATTCCTCGGTCTTCGGCCGCTCCGGCGAGGAGGCGGCGTTCCTGCGCGAGCGCGGCGTCGCCGTCGAGGTCGTGCCCGGGATCACGGCCGCCAGCGCGGCGGCGGCCGAGTTCGGCTTCCCGCTGACCCATCGCGGCGGCGCCGCGCGGGTGGTGCTGGCGACGGCGCGGCGCGACGGCGGCGGCTTCGCCGGCGCCGAGCTCGAGGCCCTGGCCGACCCGGCGACGACGGCGGTGCTGTACATGGGTCGCGAGGTCGCCGCCGCAGCCTCGGCGAGCCTGATCCGCGCGGGCCGCTCACCGGCGACGCCGGTGCTGGTGGTCGAGAACGCCGGCCGCCCCGGCGCGCGGGCGGTGCGCACAACGCTCGACGCGCTGGCCCCGGCTGCCGGAGACCGCGACGGCCCGACCCTGATCGTCATCGGCGAAGTGGCGGCGCTGGCGAAGTCGCCCGCGCTAGTGGACCTGCGGCCCTTCGAGGAAGGCGTCGCAATCGCTCAGCTCGCCGTATAGCCTCGCCAGGCGCTCGAACACCGAGCGCCAGCCGTGCGCCTCGACGACGCGCCGGCGGGCGGCCTGGCCGACGGCGCGGACGTCGCGGTCGAAGAGGCCGGCCACCGCCTCGGCGAAGTCCTCGGGCGTCGAGCGGCGGGCCAGTTCGCCGACGGACGCATCGACGCTCTCGGCCACCCCGCCGGACGCGACCCCGACCACCGGCAGGCCGCTGGCCATGGCCTCCAGCACGATCAGGCCGAACGGTTCGGCGTCGTTGGCGTGCACGAAGGCGTCGCAGCTGGCCATCAGGGCGGCAAGGTCGCGCGGGTCGGACTGATAGGGCAGCTCGATCACGCGGCTCGACGCCGGGGCGGCGGCGGCCGCGCCGATCAGCAGCAGCACGTAGGGCTCGCCCAGGCGCTCCACCGCCTCGACCAGGACGTCGACGCGCTTCTCCCGCGCGGGCCGGCCGGCGAACACCAGCAGCCGGTGCTCCGGCGAGAGGCCGAGCTTGCGCCTCAGGCCCTCGCGGTTGGCCAGGGACGGGTTGAAGGTGTGGATGTCGACGCCGAGCGGCAGGGCCACCGGATCGGGCACGCCGGCGTCGGCCAGGCGCTCGGCGATGAAGCGGCTTGGCGCCACGGCGCGGTCGAAGCGGCGGTAGACCTCGCCCCAGTGGCGGCGCACCGGCTTTTCCGCCCACTCGCCGATGTGCAGGGCGGCCAGGGCGCCGAGGTCGGTGTGGCAGAAGCCGACCACCGGCACGCCCAGCAGCTCGCCGGCCTTCTGCGCCGCCAAGCCAGGGGTATAGGGATCGCCGGCCTCGATGATCGTCGGGCGCTGGCGCAGCAGGCGCTTCATCCAGGCCGTCTTGCTGGCGGGCCAGCGGTAGCCGTCGCCGAACGGCAGCGGCGCGGCGTAGATCGACAGCTGGCCGGCGCCGTCGTGGGCGTGGCGGTCGCCGGGCACGACCAGGGTGTGGCGCACGTTCGGGCGCTCGGCCGCGAACCAGGCGCGCTTGGCCGTCAGGTAGCGTTTCACGCCGCCCGAGCGGGGGGCGTAGAGCATGGTGGTGTCGACGAGCTTGGGGCGCGACGCCGGCGCGCGCAGCAGCCGGGATTGAGTTCCCAGCATTTCGACGAGGGCCTGCGACATTCTGACCGTCCGTTCCACCGTCCCGTTCATTTGAGCGCTGCCACCGGTTCAGGCAAGCCTTGGCTGTCCTCAGGTGGGTAATCCGCCCACGTCGGGTGCAGTTTCGACCGTACGCTGTGCAAACGCCCCGACCGTTGCTGCGGCAATTCGGTGTCAGGTCGATGACAGGCCTTGCGGGCGGTGTCGTCGCTTCAGTAGGAGGCTGGCGAGACTGAGGGGCTGATGGCGCGGTTTCTGTTTGCGACATGGGAAGGGGGCGGCCACGTCCAGCCCCTGATGCTGGTGGCGCGGGGCCTGGCGGACCGCGGCCATCAGGTGCTGGTCATGAGCGACGCCTGCAACGCCGCCGAGGCGGCCGTGCTCGGCCTGCCCTTCCGCGCCTGGCGCCGGGCCCCCTCGCGCGCCGACAAGTCGCCCGACACCGACCCGCTGCGCGACTGGGAGCACAAGAGCCCGCTCGACGTCATCACCGGCCTCTGCGACGCCCTGATGACCCGGCCGGCCCTGGCCTACGCCCAGGACGTGCTCGAGGCGCTGGAGAGCTTCGCCGCCGACGCCGTCGTCACCCAGGAGCTGCTGCTGGGGGTGATGGCCGCCGCCGAAGCGCGGCGCCTGCCGCTGGCCCTGCTCACCGCCAACATCTGGCCGTTCCCGACCCTGCCCGGCGCGCCGCCGTTCGGCGCCGGCCTGCCCCCCGCGGCGACCGACGAGGACCGCGCCTTCTTCGAGCAGATCGCCGCAGCGACCCGGGGCGCCTACCAGGCCGGCCTTCCCGACCTCAACGCCGCGCGCAAGGCCCTGGGCCTGGCGCCCCTGGCCGACGTGTTCGACCAGGTCGGCGCGGCGCGCGCGATCCTGATGGCCACCAGCCGCGCCTTCGACGCGGTCCAGACGCCGCCGGCGCCGTTCGTCCACGTCGGGCCCTACATGGCCGATCCGGTGTGGGCGCAGCCCTGGACCCCGCCCTGGGCCGCCGGCGACACCCGGCCTCTGGTCCTGGTGACGTTCTCGAGCATGTACCAGGGCCAGGACCCGACGCTGAAGAACGTGATCGCGGCGCTCGGGACGCTGCCGGTGCGCGGTCTCGTGACCCTGGGCCCGGTGCTCGATCCGGCCGACTTCCCGGCCCCAGCCAACGTCGCCGTGGTCAAGAGCGCGCCGCACTCGGCGGTGCTGGACGAGTGCGCGGTCGTGGTCACCCACTGTGGCCACGCCTCGACGCTGCGCCCACTGATCGCCGGCGTACCGCTGCTGGCCCTGCCCATGGGCCGCGACCAGGACGACAACGCCGCCCGGGCCGTGGCCGCGGGCGCGGCGCTGCGCCTGCCCCGGGACGCCGCCAGCGACGACATCGCCCACGCCCTCCGCCGCCTGATCGACGAGCCCGCCTTCCGCGCCGCCGCCCGCGCGGTCGGGGCCGCGGTCGCCGCCGACGTCGCCGCGCGCGACGCCGAGGACCGCCTCGAAGCCCTGGTCGCCCTGCAGCCGGCCTGACGCGGGGCCGTCCTTACGGCACGTAGCGCCGGACGCCGCCCGCATGCTCTAAACCCTCCGGAGGCGGCCGCGAGCGCCGTCCGGGAGGACGCGATGATCAAGCTCACCTTCTGCCTGGTGCGGCGGCCGGAGTTCAGCCGCGAGGCGTTCCAGGCCTACTGGTACGACCACCACGCGCCGCTGGTGGCGAGCGTGAAGGACATCCTGCGCATCCGCCGCTACGTCCAGCTGCACAGCCTGCCGGCCGAGGCCTCGGCGGCGCTGCGCGTCGCCCGCGCCGGGCCCGAGGGCTTCGACGGCGTCGCCCAACTGTGGTGGGACAGCCTCGAGGACGTGCTCGGCAACACCCACCCCGAAGCCCAGGACGCGGGCCGCAGGTTGCTCGAGGACGAGCGCAAGTTCATCGACCTGGAGAAGTCGCCGCTGTGGTGGGGCGAGGAGAAGGTGATCTTCGGCTGACGGGGCCGGTGGCGCCTCAGTCGCCGCAGGCGCAGTCCGGACCGCAGTTCGCCGCGCCGCTCTTGGCGCGGGCCCGGCGGACCATGCCGCGCAGGAAGAGCGACCAGGCCGCCCATCCGGCGGCGGCGGCCACGATCAGGTAGACGATCGCCTGCTCGACCATCGCCCTACCCCCAGCCCAGGGCCAGGGCGGCGTGGTAGGTCACGAAGGCGGCGATGTAGGCCAGGGTGATCATGTAGCCGAACATCACCGCCGGCCAGCGCCAGGAGTTGGTCTCGCGCTTCACCACGCCCAGCGTCGAGGCGCACTGCGGGGCGAACACGTACCAGGCCAGGAACGCCAGGGCCGAGGCCAGGGACCAGTGGTGGGCGAGGCTGGCGCCGAGGACGCCCGTGGCCCCCTCCCCGCCCTGGACGGCGTAGACGGTGCCGAGGGCGCCGACCGCCACTTCGCGCGCGGCCATGCCGGGGATCAGGGCCACCGCCATCTGCCAGGAGAAGCCCACGGGCGCGAGCAGCGGCTGGATGGCGTGGCCGATGATGCCGGCGAGGCTGTAGTCGATCGCCGGTCCCGACGCGCCGTGCGGCGGCGAGGGCACGCTGGAGAGGAACCAGATCAGGATCATCATCGACAGGATGATGGTCCCCGCGCGCTGCAGGAACACCTGCGCCCGCTGCAGGACGTTGCGCGCCACGTTCAGCGGGTCGGGGATCTTGTAGGCCGGCAGCTCCATCAGGAACGGCTCCGAGGCGCCGCGCATGAAGAAGGTGCGGGCGACGAAGGCGACGGCGAGCGCGCTCACCATGCCGGCCGCGTAGAGGCCGAACATCACCAGGCCCTGCAGGCTGAGGACGCCGAACACGGCGCGGTTCGGGATGAAGGCCGAGATGATCAGGGTGTAGACCGGAATGCGGGCCGAGCAGGTCATCAGCGGGGCGACGAGGATCGTCGTCAGCCGGTCGCGCTTCTGGTCGATCACGCGCGTGGCCATGATCCCCGGGATCGCGCAGGCGAAGCTCGACAGCAGCGGGATGAAGGCCCGGCCGTGCAGGCCGGCGCCGCCCATGATCCGGTCCATCAGGAAGGCGGCCCGGGCCATGTAGCCGAAGTCTTCCAAGAGGATGATGAAGGCGAACAGGATCATGATCTGCGGCAGGAACACCACCACGCTGCCGACGCCGGCGATGATCCCGTCGCAGAGGAGGCTCTTCAGCAGGCCGTCCGGCAGCGCCTGGCCGAGGGCCGCCGCCGACCAGTCGAACCCGGCCGTGATCAGGTCCATGATCGGCTGGGCCCAGGTGAACACCGCCTGGAACATCAGGAACAGCAGCACCAGCAGGATCGCCGTGCCGGCGACGGGGTGCAGAAGCACGCCGTCGAGCCGGCCGGTCCAGGTGTCGGGCCGCTTGGGCGGCGTCACGCAGGCTTTCAGGATGCGCGCGGCCTCGCGGTGCAGGCCGCGCAGTTCGGCCGAGGACGGCTCACGCCAGTCCGGCTGGACCAGGACCGGCAGGCCGGATCGCGACTCGACCGCCGCCACCAGGCCGTCGATGTTCCGCCGGCGCGTGGCGACCGTCGGCACGACGGGCATGCCGAGCTCGGCCGACAGCCGCTCCAGGTCGATGTCCAGGCCCTGGCGCTGGGCGATGTCGAACATGTTGAGCGCCATCACCGTCGGCCGGCCCACGGCCTTCAGCTCGAGCGCCAGGCGCAGGACGAGGCGCAGGTTGGTGGCGTCGGCGACGAGCACCAGCACGTCGGGCGGGGTCTCGCCCGCGAGCCGTCCCAGAACCGCGTCGCGGGTGACCACCTCGTCGGGGCTGCGCGCGCGCAGGGAATAGGTGCCGGGCAGGTCCAGGACCGTGACCTTGCGGCCGTCGGCGGCGGTCAGGCTGCCTTCCTTGCGCTCGACGGTGACGCCCGCGTAGTTGGCGACCTTCTGGCGCGAGCCGGTCAATGCGTTGAAGAGCGCGGTCTTGCCGGTGTTCGGCGCGCCGACAAGGGCGACGCGCAACGGCTTCTGGGACGCGGGAGGCGCGGCGCGCGCGCCGTCCGCCTGGGCCAGTTCGGCCTCGGTCATCGGTCGGTGTCGACCCTGACCAGCACGCCGGCGGCGTCGCGGCGGCGCAGGGCCACGCGCATGTCGTCGACCCGAACGCAGATCGGGTCGCGGCCGATCAGGCCCTCGTGCAGGATCTCGATCCTGGCGCCTTCGACGAAGCCCATCTCCAGCAGGCGCCGCTCCATCTCGGCCGGCGGCAGGGCGCCGGCGCGTTCGGGGGCCCGCACGGAAGCGATGACGCCCGACAGTCCGCGCCGTCCCTCGCCGAGCGGCGCCAGGGCGGCGGCATCGGTCGGGGACAGGGTATCGACGTCGAATTCGGCCAGGCGGCGCACGGACGGCACTCAGGGTTTCCAGTCGAGAACGATTATCAATAGCATCTTAACGCGGCATGAAGCAACGGCGACTCTGCGAACGTGGGGTCGCCGTCCTTCAATTGCGCGCGACACGCAGTCGCGCCACCTAGGGGGATTACGGAGGCGACACCAA
Source organism: Caulobacteraceae bacterium (assembly GCA_035549595.1). Lineage (GTDB taxonomy): Bacteria > Pseudomonadota > Alphaproteobacteria > Caulobacterales > Caulobacteraceae > Acaudatibacter. The sequence goes on along the minus strand of DASZQQ010000414.1, from coordinate 4,270 downwards.
GGCCACGTTCACCGATCAGACCTCCGCCCACATCCGGATCAGGTTGTGGTAGGTCCCCGCGAGGCGGACGAGGTCGTGGTCGTCAGGCGCAACCTTGGTCGACAGGCCCTGGATCGCCTGGTCGAGGCCGTAGAGCAGGCTCCTTCGCCCGTCGTCCCGCACCATCGACTGCGCCCAGAAGAACGCCGCCCAGCGCGAGCCGCGCGTCACCGGCGTCACCCGGTGCAGGCTCGAGGCCGGATAGACCACCATGTCGCCCGCAGCGAGCTTGACCCGCTGCTCGCCGAACACGTCCTCGACGACGAGCTCGCCGCCGTCGTAGTCGGCCGGGTCGGTCAGGAACAGGGTGCAGGAAACGTCGGTGCGGAAGCGCTGGGCGCCGGCGAAGCGGATCGCGTTGTCGATGTGGGCGTCGAACGCCATGCCCTCGTCGTAGCGGTTGAACAGCGGCGGGAAGACCCTCTTGGGCAGGGCAGCGGCGACGAAGCCGGGGTTGCGGCCCAGCCGTCCCAGCAGATCCTCGGCCAGGGCCCGGGCCTGCGGCGCGTCCTCGGGGACCTGCAGGTTGCGCTTGGCGAGCGCGGACTGCGCGCCGGCCGTGACGCGGCCGTCGACCCAGGCGGCCGCCTCCAGCGCGCTGCGGTAGGCGGCGACCTCTTCGGCGGTGAGCACCCCTTCGATCCGGACCAGCATCGCCCGCGCCCCTAGAACCGCACGCCCAGCGAGCCGACCACCGTGCGGCCGGCCGCGGGCGTGGCGCGATTGCCGAACACCTGGGCGTAGTTCAGCCGGTCGGCGAGGTTGTAGACGTTGATCCCCACCCGGTAGCGGCCGAACTGGTAGGCGGCGAAGAGGTCGACCGTGACGCCCTCCGGGACCTCGGCGATCTTGGAGAGGACGAGGCTCGAGCGGTCCTGGTAGGAGGCGCTGACCGCCGTGTAGGTCACCGCCAGGCGGCCCTGGTACGTGACGTCGCCGCCGACGCTGAGGCCCTCCAGGGCGCCGCCGAGGTCGTAGCGGGTGAAGAGCGAGGCGGCGTTGCGGGGCGTGAACGTGACCTGGCGGCCCTCCGCGGCGGTGTTCTCGACCGGGATCGCGGCCGTCACCCCGACGGGGCAGACGACGGTGGTCGGCGCGCCCGAGGTCGAGGTCGGCACGACGCAGTTGACGAACGACTGGCGGATGCGCGCGTCGAGGAAGGTGTAGTTGGCCGAGACCGACCAGCGGGGCGTCAGCTTACCCGTCACCCCCAGCTCGACGCCGCGCACGCGCTGGCGCTCGCCCGACTGGGCGACGAGGAAGCCGGTCGCGGGATCGGTCTGGGTGGCGTTGTCCTTCTCGATGTCGAACACCGAGCCCGTGAGGGACAGCCGTCCGCCGAGGACGCCGACCTTGGCGCCCGCCTCCCAGGCGGTGGCGACCTCCGGCTTCAGGTCCCGGGCGGCGGCGGTCAGCGCGGTCGCGGAGCCGACGATCGAGGACGCCTGCGGCGTCGCCGCGCGCGACCACGACACATAGACGGTCGAGGTGGCCGAGGGCTCCCAGACCAGACTGGCACGCGGGCTGAAGAGGGTCGAGCGGCTGTCCAGCGAGGTCTCGGCGCCCGAGGGGACGACGGAGAGGTAGCTGGCCCAGTAGCCGTCGAGCCTGAGGCTGCCGATCAACGAAAGCTCGGGCGTCAGCCACAGGCGGTCGGTCACGAAGCCGCCGACGTCGGTGGCGTGGCCGCTGGTGCGCGAGACGGTCGAGGAACTGGTGCTGGTGCAGACCGCGACGCCCGTCGGGCAGGCCAGGTTGGCGGCGATCGCCAGCACCGGCGCGTAGCCCGCCGGCGCGGTGTTGTCGGGCGAGAGCAGGAAGACCGGGATCCGGTTGCGGGCCACGGTCCCGCCGAGGTAGCCGCCCGGCACGGCGGCCGGCAGGGTGTAGACCCAGAACACCTTGTGGTTCTGCTGGTAGGAGACGTCGAGGCCGGCGATGAACTGGTTGCGGAAGGCCCCGACGGGCCGGTCGATGCGCACCGTCGAGATGTCCTGCGCCCCGAACGCGCGCATGCGGTAGGGCCCCTGCCCCCCGATGGTCCCGATCGGCACCGTCGCCGGGTCGTCGTCGATCAGGGCGTCGGCGCAGGTCTTCTTCGTGACCGGGTCGACGTAGCAGCCGTCGACCGTCGTGTACTGGAAGTAGCGGTAATAGGCGCCGACGCGCGCGTCGTTGGTGAAGGCGATCCCGGGCGCCGGCTCGGTGCGCAAGCGCGCCGTCAGCACGTCCGCCTGGGTGCGGTCCGCGTCGGTGGAATAGCCGGTGAAGGTCGAGGGTCGCAGGCCGTACTCGGTCAGCGGCAGGGCTGTCAGGCTTCCGGTAGGCTGGCCGATGACAATGCCGTAGTCCGGCAGGCGGTGATCCTGCTGGTGCAGCAGGTTCAGCGTCAGGCTGGTGGGCGTGCCGAGTCCGAAGCCCACGGTGACCGCGGCGCCCCAGCGGTGCGAATAGATGGCGTCGCGGCCGGCCACGCCGGCGCGGGTCCCCATCAGGTTGACGCGCAGGGCCGAGGTGGGGCCGAGAGGGTGATTGATGTCGGCCAGGCCCCGGTAGAGGTCGCCGCCGCCGGCGTAGGCGTCGAGGGTCGCGAAGTCCTCCAGCTTCGGCGCCTTGGAGACGCTGTTGATCGCCCCGCCGGCCGTGCCGCGCCCGAACAGGGCGCCGGACGGTCCCTTCAGCACCTGGACCTCGTCGAGGTCGAAGCTGTCGCGGGTGTAGACGCCGAAGTCGCGCAGGCCGTCGACGTAGACGTCGTCCTTGGCGTCGAAGCCGCGGATCTTGAACTGGTCGCCGTTCAGCGTGCCGCCCTCGCCGATGGCGATGGTGATGCCGGGTACGTTGCGCAGCGCCAGCTCCAGGCTGGTGACGCCCTGGTCGCGCAGCTGTCCCGCGCCGATGACCTGGATGGCCTGGGGGGTGTCCTGGACCGTGCCGGGCTGGGTTGCGAGGCCGGTGTCGCCTTTCAGCGGCGGCGGCGCCCCCGTCACGGCGACCGGCGAGACCGTGCCGGCCGCGTCGAGATCGGCGTCGGCGGAGGCCGCGGTCGCGGGCGACGGCGACATCAGGCTCGCCGCCAGGCCGAGGATGGCCATAGGCGCGGCTGCAGCCGTCGTCGTCTGTCCAAGCACCCTGGATCGCATGGCGTCGCCCTCGCTTACTTGCGAGCCGTTCTTAACTAGGGCCGGACTAATTGCCAATGCGAATTATTCGCATCTGAAGCAGAGGCGCCGTTGACGCACCCCCGCCCCAGGTGGCGTCGCCTCAAAACGCGCTTAACGATTGCCCGCTAGCGTCGTGGCCATGGGCAACCTCGCCGAAGCAAAGTCCCCGCGCGAACGCCGCCGTCTGGAGCGCATCCCCACCGCCCTGCGCGGCAAGGTGTTCCCCGGCGAGATCGACTGCACCATCGCCGACTTCAACGAACGCGGCGCCAAGCTGAAGTTCGGCGAGCCGACGATCCTGCCGGACGACGTGGTGCTGGTGGTCTGGTCGAGCGGTCTGGCCTTCGAAGCGGTGGTGCGCTGGCGCACCAGCGAGGAGTCCGGCGTCGAGTTCCGCCACAAGCGCGACTTCCGCCGGCCCGTTCCCGCCGACCTGGCGGTCATCCGCGCCCTGTGGCTCAAGCGCCGCCCGCGCATTCGCCGGCGCAAGCTGCTCGCCCAGGCGGCGATCCTGCCCTCGAAGCCCAAGGGCCGCTCCTACCGCTGAACGCGCCGCGTGGTTCCCGGGAGTGGGTCGTCCGGCGTGGTGGGCGGCGAGGGCCTCGAACCCCCGACCTCCTGGGTGTAAACCAGGCGCTCTGACCAACTGAGCTAGCCGCCCAAACACCGGCAGCGGCTTCTAGTCCCGGCGCGCCCTCGGCGAAAGGCCGCGGCGCCGTCCCCGCACAAAGCTGAAGGGGCGGACGCGATAGCCGCGCCCGCCCCTCCGTCTTGTTGATTCGGTCTCGTCGTCCCCCGAAGGCCGGGGTTAGTTCAGGGCGCTCTTCAGCCCTTCGCCGACGCGGAAGCGGGCCGTCTTCGAAGCCGGCCGCTTCACGGTCTCGCCGGTGCGCGGGTTGCGCGCCGTGCCGGCGGCCCGCTTGACGGGGACGAAGCTGCCGAAACCGACGAGCCGAACTTCATTGCCCGCCTTCAGCGAGGCCGTGACCGAGTCGATGAACGCCTCCAGGGCGTCCTTCGCCTGGGTCTTGTTGAGGCCCGCCTTGTCGGCGATCGCGTTGATCAGT